>CAIVDH010000419.1 GCA_903904635.1 uncultured Burkholderiales bacterium
GCGGCGGTTCAGATGACTTCCGTTTGGTCAAAAGCATGATGTATGACCGGCCTGACCTGATGCATCACATATTAAAGACCAATGCGGCCGCCGTGGCCGCCTATCTGAATGCCCAAATTGAAGCCGGTGCGCAAGCCGTGATGATTTTTGATACCTGGGGCGGTGCCTTGGCCGATGGTATGTATCAGGCATTTTCACTGGCCTACATGCGATCAGTGATATCTCAGCTTAAGCGCGAACGTGATGGCGTGCGCATACCTTGCATAGTATTTACCAAGGGTGGCGGCTTGTGGCTGGAAGAAATTGCAGACAGCGGAGCCGATGCAGTTGGTCTGGACTGGACCGTCAACTTAGGTGCAGCGCGCGCCAAAGTTGGCCATAAGGTTGCGCTTCAGGGTAATCTTGATCCGAACGTATTGTTTGCAAAGCCTGAGCAGATACGCGCCGAGGTAGAGCGAACCCTGGCCTCATTCGGCAAGCCGGGTAACGATTCTGGCCATGTGTTTAATTTAGGACATGGTATTTCGCAATTTACGCCACCAGAATCAGTAACGGCAATGGTTGAGGCCGTGCATGAAATCAGCCGGCGCATGCGAGCCTGATGTTCAGTTGGAATTTTTATCTTGACAACATAAAATTCAGGTTATGCACAAAATTCCCTTCGCCTAAAAATTTGCACTACTCAATTGATTATTGCAATGCGGACAGTTGTGCGTATCTATCTCCTTGATTTTATTGCGCAAGTAAAGGGCAGTCTGCCGCCATCTAGTCGATATTCGGACTTTGTACACAGATATTTTTATTTTAGAAATATTTGTGCACAAAGTTATCCACAGAATTTTTCAAAAAGAAAAGACTGGCTGAATAAAAGCGGATAAGTGTGGGCAGCGAATTTTTAAATTTCAGTCTGGCCTTGACTATGCGCTGCGGAGATAGAATTTTTTACCTCATTGTGCAATTGGTTTAATTTGATGTGCGTTGATCATGAAATGCCCGTGATTGCAAGTTTTTTTAACTAACTTCATGTCAGTTATACACAAAAATTAAACAAGTCAAGTCAAGCACAAAATTTAATTTATTTTTTTGCTTAATTTTGCTTTGAATTTTAAGTCATTGATTTTATTGAAGTTTAATTTATGCATTTCTTTTGTGCATAGCGTGCGATGCCATACGCAATCAGGGTTTTGCCGTGTCAAGCCCTAGTTGCACACAAAGTTATCCACAGTTTGTGTGGATAGCCTAAAAACACTTTGTTAAACCGAGGCTTAGCAAAACTTCTAAGGGTTTACATTAAGTTGTGAGTTGCCAAATTCTAAAGATTGCGCTCGATACGCCGCTTGACACGGCCTTCGATTATCGATGGGTAAATCCATCTGATACAGAGGATTTGCCTAAAGTAGGTCAATTTGCCTTGGTACCCTTCGGCCGCCGTGAAGTCATCGGTTTGATATTGAGCGTGCATACAAGCACAGACGTACCGGCAGATAAGCTGCGCGACGTTATTGCCGTTCGCAGCCAGCTCTCGCCTTTGTCTGCGGCATGGATAGAGTTGTGCCGATTTGCGGCTGAATATTATCAGCGACCAGTTGGTGAAGTGGTCATTCCCAGCTGCCCTAAAAATCTACGGGTGATTAAGCCTACGGCGCTGGATAAGGCGCTGAAGAAAATAGCCGCAATGGCGCCGGCCACCAGTTTGTCCGCTGCCAGTCCTTTGGAATTAAATACGGAACAGCAGCAAGTTGTCGAAGCGTTGAGCGCAGAGACTGGTTTTAAGACCAGCTTGTTGTTTGGCGTAACCGGTAGCGGTAAGACAGAGGTCTATCTGCAGAGCGCAGATCGCATACTGAGGCGCTCTATACAAACAGGTGAGCCGGCACAGATTTTAATCATGGTGCCGGAAATTAATCTTACGCCGCAGCTGGAAACAAATATTCGCAACCGGTTCCCCGACCTGCACATCGCCACCATGCACAGCCAGCTGGCTGAAGGTGAGCGCATGCAGCAGTGGCTGGCCGCGCACAGTGGTAAGGCATCCATCGTACTGGGCACCAGGCTATCGGTATTGGCATCGATGCCGTATCTGAAATTGATCGTGGTCGATGAAGAGCATGATCCTTCTTACAAACAACAAGATGGGCTGCGCTATTCGGCACGTGATTTAGCTGTATGGCGTGCCCGTCAGCTTGATATACCGATCGTGCTGGGATCAGCAACGCCATCGGTGGAGAGCTGGCAACATGCTGCTACCGGTCGTTATCGCAAATTAGCACTCACGCATCGCGCTGCAATCAACGCAAGTTTGCCAGCAGTTGGCTTAATCGATATGGAGCGCAACAAAGCGCCAGACGGATTGTCGGCACCACTCATTGCGGCAATCAAATTGCGTTTGGAAAAAGGTGAGCAGTCGCTATTGTTTTTAAATCGGCGTGGTTATGCACCTGTGATTAACTGCGATGCTTGTGGTTGGATTAGCAATTGTCGTCGCTGCACCGCCTTCATGGTGTTGCATAAACCCGAGCGCAGATTACGTTGCCATCACTGCAGCGCAGAAACACGCATACCTTCAGCATGTCCTACTTGTGGCAACGTAGATCTGCAACCGCTGGGCAGAGGTACGCAAAAAATTGAAGAGACCTTGCAGCAGCTGTTTCCGGCTGCGCGCATCTTGCGCATAGATGCAGATTCCACCAGAAAAAAAGGCAGCGCACAGATTGCATTTGATTCAGTGCATCGCGGTGATGTTGATATTTTGCTCGGCACACAAATGGTTGCCAAAGGTCATGATTTTCAACGTTTAACATTAGTAGGCGTCATCAATCCTGATACGGCACTCTTTTCGCAAGATTATCGCGCCGGTGAAAGATTATTTGCACAGCTAATGCAAGTGGCTGGTCGTGCAGGTCGCGCTGCAAAAAAAGCAGAAGGTAATGCCAGTGAGGTGTTGATACAGACGCGTTATCCTGCACACCCGTTATATCGGGCACTACTGCAACATGATTACCCCGGCTTCGCAGAGACCACGTTAAAAGAAAGACGCGATGCAGGACTACCGCCATTCATATTTCAGGCGCTTTTGCGAGCAGAGGCACGCGAATTACAAAAGGCATTAGATTTTCTGGAACTGGCACGTCATCTACTTGCCGATGACAGCATCACACTCAATGATCCTGTACCGATGAATATAGTCAGAGTTGCCGGTGTCGAGCGCGCTCAACTTTTAATTGAGTGTGCCTCGCGCGCACAGTTACAAGCGTTTCTTAAGCCATGGGTTGAATCACTGCGCAAGATGAAATCGCGTATACGCTGGTCGTTAGAAGTTGATCCTGTCGATATTTGAAAATTATTAATTTGTCAGGGTAATAATTTTGCGATTCATTTTTAAGAATTCCGATCCAAACAAGAAAAATCAAAAAATTGCCTAAAATGCCGGCATGAATAATTTACCGATGGCGCACAATTACTGCTACTGGGATCCATGCTTGTTGGGCTTATCAGTAGTGATGCCGGACAAAAAATCATGGCACCATTTTCTATAGATTTATTCAAAGGCATGCTGGCCTTCTTTTTGTTAGATATGCGATTAATGGCAGCTAAAAATTTTAGCGGATTGAAAGGCAAGCCACCGATTACTTTGTTTTATGCCGTTGGTGCACCATTAGTGCATGCAGCTGTAACGCTGGGACTGTGCAAGCTTTTGGGATTGGCGCTGGGCGACACCATACTTTTGATGGTGCTTGCTGCGAGTGCTAGTTATTGCTGTACCGGCCGTATTACGCCACGCTTTACCTGAAATAAATCCGGCGTTGTGTATGAGTATGTCCTTGTGGATTACTTTTCCACTCAACATCATATTCGGTATACCGCTGTACGCTTTTGTAGCGACGCTGTTTTATTAATCAAGGCAGCTTTTATTTACTGCATAGGTGCATCAAGCTGACCTTCCTGCGCTAACTGTCGTATCACACGTACCGTATCAATATCTGCTTCCAGATAGGCCGATCGGCGGAATTCATTATAAAACGCTTCCTCAGTACTTACGCTGTCACCCGCATGATCATCATAATCAAAGCGTACAAACAGCGCGCCCGGTTGCGGCTCTTCGATCGTCATATGCAAATCAGATGCCGGAATCTCATTTTGCGCGGGCACTTGATAATGCACATTGTGTAAATCATCAAAGCGCACCAGATCTTGTATCACTAGCTGACCGAAACGCAATTCGCGTTTAATGTTATCGAAAGAGCGCTCGAGTATGTCGCACGTATCCAGACCAATAACAAATAAAGTTGGTCGTTCAGCACGTAATACCAGCCCACGCCATAACTGTATACGCGTCAGTGGTGCAATCAGCGGATTGTCGGGAACATTAATTTCAATCAGATGGGTAAATTTCATAAAATTACCAATATCAAAAAAGACTGCGGCGCTGCAGTTTAGTTACAATGGCGCGCTTGTGCAATTCTTTCCCTTCTCCTCCTGAATATGTCCTCCGGACTCAATGCCCCGCAGCGCGCAGCTGTAAATTACATGGACGGCCCTTGTCTGGTGCTGGCCGGTGCCGGCTCGGGCAAGACGCGCGTCATTACACAAAAAATCGCTTATCTGATTGAGTCATGTGGCTACGAAGCTAAAAATATCGCCGCGCTGACCTTTACCAACAAGGCAGCGCTGGAAATGCGGGAGCGTATCGCCAAATTACTCGCCGAACCCAAAGCTGCCAAGCAGTTAACTGTGTCGACATTTCATTCGCTGGGTGTAAACATCTTGCGCAAAGAGGCCGCGTCACTGGGATTAAAAGACCGTTTTTCTATTATGGACAGCGATGATTGTTTTGCCATCGTCCAGGACCTCTCCGCCACCACTGACAAGGCAGCCATACGTCGCATGCAAAGTGCCATGTCCCTGTGGAAGAACGCGTTGCTTACGCCCGAAGAGGCGCTACAACAAGCCGAAGATGAAGACCAGGCCCAGGCTGCCAGGGTCTATCGCAATTATGTGGCAACCTTGTCGAGTTATCAGGCTGTCGATTTTGATGATCTGATCCGCTTGCCCGTAGAGTTGTTTCGTCAGGATGAAGCCGCGCGCGATCGCTGGCAGCGTAAGCTGCGTTATTTGCTGCTTGATGAATATCAGGATACTAATACCTGCCAATATGAATTAGTAAAATTATTGGTCACTGGCCCCGGCAAAAAATCCATGTTTACCGCAGTGGGCGATGACGATCAGGCTATCTACGCCTGGCGCGGCGCAACCATAGAAAATCTCAAAACACTGCAAGTCGATTTTCCGGATCTGCAAGTCATCAAGCTGGAACAAAACTATCGCTCCAGCACACGCATTTTGCAGGCTGCCAATGCTGTCATTGCAAACAACCCCAAGCTATTTGAAAAATCGCTCTGGTCCGAGCATGGGCTGGGCGACCCGATCAAAGTGTTGGCAATGGAAGATGATGAAGCAGAGGCTGATCAAGTTGCCATCATGCTGTCAGCCCATAAATTTGAACGGCGTGCAAAATTTTCTGATTACGCCATTCTCTATCGCGGCAATCATCAGTCCCGCGCATTTGAAAAAGCTTTACGCCGTGAACGTATTCCTTATGTCATGTCAGGCGGACAGAGTTTTTTTGATCGTGCTGAAATTAAAGACATCATCAGTTATTTGCGTTTGATCGCCAATGGCGATGATGATCCGGCATTCATCCGTGCTGTCACCACACCGCGTCGCGGCATCGGGCAGGTTACGCTGGAAGTATTGGGCAGCTTCGCCGGACAATGGCAATGTTCATTGTTCGAAGCGGTTTTCAAAGGCGGCATAGAAGCCAAAATGAATGACCGACAACTTGAGCCATTGCGCGAATTTTGTAATTTCATCAATCAGCTAGAAGCACGCGCTTCACGTGTTGGCGCGGCAGGCAGTGGCGAAAATGCCGGTGCCGTACTAGACGATATGATGAAAGAAATAAATTACGAAGCCTATTTGTATGACACCTTCGACGAAATGCAGGCGCAAACAAAATGGCAAAATGTGCTGGATTTCACTGGCTGGCTAAAAGAAAAAGGTAGCGGCGGGCGAGACGGAACCGATCCTGAAAAATCATTGCTCGAACTCACACAAATGGTGGCGTTAATGAGCATGCTTGAGGGGCGCGACGAAGAGCCCGACGCCGTGCGGATGTCTACACTACATGCAGCTAAGGGTTTGGAATTCGGGCATGTATTCATGGTCGGCGTGGAAGATGGCATATTGCCTCACAAAGGCGATCCTGATGCGCCGGCAGAGACCATCGTCGCGCGGCTGGAAGAAGAGCGGCGCCTGATGTATGTGGGTATTACGCGCGCACAAAGAAGTTTGTGCCTGACCTGGTGTAAAAAACGCAAACGGGCGCGTGATCATGCGCCTTCAGAAGTGTCGCGCTTTATCAAAGAAATGCGGCTGGATGAAGGCGATGCACCACCGACCGAGGCAGAACAACTGACCCCGCAAAACCGGTTGGCCAACCTCAAGGCCTTGTTACAAAAACCGAAAGCGGCCTGAGTATGGCCGCGGATAAAAAAGCAGGGCAGGGCGGCTTTCGCAATCCACATAATCTACCCTTCAAAACATGCATCATTTGTGCGCGTCCTTTTGTGTGGCGCAAAAAATGGGCTGCCAGCTGGGAACAGGTGAAATATTGCTCCGATGCTTGTCGTGCGAAAAGCAATAAGTCAGCGGTATAGTTTTCGCAACAGTCTGATTTGAACGACTTTCTATAGAAAATATCTATGATATTATTTTCTATAGAAAGGATCATCCCATGCTTCCTGGCATTACAAAAACCACAATTGCCGCCGGCTATACACAAGCCAGCGAAGTCTTGACCAAAGCGGTCGCGCGCGCTGCAGAGCAGCTAGGGTTGAACAAAACACTGCTGGCCCGCCTGCTGGGTTTAAGCCCGGCAACCGTCACGCGTATTTATACAGGTGACTACATGCTGGATCCGGCGCGCAAGGAATGGGAATTCGGTCTTCTGCTCGTGCGCATGTTCCGCGCCCTTGATGCCATTGTTGCTGATGAGGCCAGTGCCCGCGCCTGGCTAGCCAGTAAAAACAGTGGCTTAAATGGCCGGCCGATTGATCTCATTACCCAAACCGAAGGATTGGTTCGTGTCGTTCACTACCTGGACGCCTCCCGCGCTGTTGTCTAAGTCGCGGCAGTGGCGCGGCGACATATGGCGTATGGTCGATGCGCAGTACACCGCTGGCGGTATGAAACTCGTTGATACGCGTGAAGAACAAGATATTCTCGACACCTTATTGCAAGAATCACTACCTGCTTTGCCAGAAATATTTCGCAAACTTGACCCTTTGCTCGCCGCACCATTTCGTTCTTGTACTTTACGCGCTGGCTCGCGTTTTCGAGCGGCTTCCGATCCCGGTGTTTTTTATGGTGCAACAGCGGTCGATACCGCATGCGCAGAGATGGGATACTGGCGCTGGAAATTTTTATATGATGCGCTTGATATGCCAGACATCAAACCTATTGCGCATACCGCATTCAAGAGCGAGGTTGCAACCCTAGCAATAGATTTGCGCGACCCCGCTTTTAAGCATGATGAAAACCACTGGCAGCACAAAAGTAGTTATACCGCCACACAGGCATTGGCGCGCACCGCACGCACTGCGCATCTGGGGGCAATTTGTTATGCCTCGGCGCGCGATCCGCAACAAGGTGAATGTGCGGCATTGCTGACCCCGGCTGCTTTTGCTTCAGTCACGCCGCATCCGGTGAAACAAACCTGGTGGCTAGTGGTGCGGCGTGCCGAAGTCATCTGGCGCTGCGATAGCCGTGCACTGGTATTCTCAGCACAGCCGTGGCAAGAATCACTCACATCACAAGTAACGCTGAAAGAAAATGCATGAATAATGAAGATCGTTTGATTGCGCTGGAAAGTAAAATCACATCGCAAGAAGATTTGCTGGATGTGCTCAACCAAACTGTTTATCGGCAGCAGAAAAAAATCGATGAACTCGAAGGGCTGTGCATTAATCTCGCCAGAAGGCTGGCAGACTTTAATAGTCGCGATGGCGGCATCATGGCCGCTCATGAAAAACCTCCGCATTATTAATTAAAATGACAGATAAGATAAATGAAAAAATTCTAATCGAGCTGCGTGCCGAACTAAATGCACAAACTGCACGATATCCATGGACAGAGTTGCAGCGCTACTTCGCCACTGGCAGCGTCATCTTCGTAGCTTCTGAATTAGATATGGTTGATGCTGCTGCCCGCGTCGCTGCAGACGACAAAGCTTTCGTGCAGCAAAGTATGCAAGCCGGCCAGCTAGGCAAAGTCACCGATGAGCAGGCGGCGCTATGGCTGGCCGAAGATGTTTTGTTATGGACCGTCGTGGTCAAGCCTTGGATACTTGTGCAGCATAAAAAAAATCCATCATTACATTAGTGCGTCGCCACAACCAACAGCGTTAAAAAACCGATATGAGCCTCACCTGGTTATTGAGCAATATGCTCGCCGCATTATTATTGCCGCCGCTATCGTTAATTTTGCTCGGTCTGTTCGGGCTATTGCTTGCGCGTCGATACCAGCGCACTGGCAAAAGCATGAGTGTGTTGGCTGTGTTGTTGCTGTTAGTTTTATCGACTGGTGCCGGCTCCAGATTGCTGGTGAGGCCACTTGAGGTGCGCGCATTGCCTATCATTGATCCGCAGCAGAGTCATGCGCAAGCCATAGTCATACTCGGTGGCGGGCGATTGCGTGCAGCACCAGAAGATGGCGGACGCGATATGCCTAGCCCACAAACATTACTCAGGTTGCGGCATGGGGCGCAGCTACAGCGACAGACTGCTTTGCCCATATTAGTGAGCGGAGGTGCGCCTGATGGTGGGGTTGAAAGTGAAGCAGAATTAATGGCGCGTTCGCTGCGAGAAGATTTTCTTGTGTCCGTCAAATGGATAGAAGACACATCAGACAATACGGCACAAAATGCCATGCACTCTGCAGAACAATTAAAGCAGGCAGGCATAACCCATGTATTACTAGTCACCGATGCGCTGCATATGAATCGGGCAAAAATGATTTTTCGCTCGACGGGCTTAAATATCACACCAGCACCCACGGGTTTCATCTCACAAAAACCGCTTACTGTGGATGCTTACATACCTACAGCCGGTGCGCTGAAAGACAGTCACTATGCGTTACATGAGTGGATAGGTTTGCTTTGGTATCAGCTTCGCTATGATGATAAATTTTAAGCAGGGCTATCAAACAAAATTAATTTAATTAATTATTCGCTTACGTTAATGGCGAATTAAATTACGTACGAAAAAAAACCGATCAAATTTTTTTGATCGGTTTTTATAACAGCAAAATATCTACAACAACTATGCGCCGGCAGATTTCGCTTGAAGTGGTTTACCAGCATAGACAGCAGCGAGACACACAACATATGCTGCGTGGTACACCTGAGAACCAGACTTCAGTTATTTCGGCGTGCTTTCATCAGCCAGTATGTAGCCATGATCGGCAACCGGCTTTAGGCGCGCTGCGATGGCTTCAGCAGATTGCGAATTTGAACCGGCACCTATTTTAGGCGCGCCGTTTACATACTGAACTAACAGTACGATGATCACGATAGGAATCACAAATGCAGCGATCACGACAGCGATTAATTGATTTGGTGTTTTGATCGGAGACTCGTGCTCGTTATGGTCGTCGCTCATGATTTCCTCGAATGCGGTTTTGGACAAAATTAAGTGCAAGTTCAGTCA
>CAIVDH010000420.1 GCA_903904635.1 uncultured Burkholderiales bacterium
AGATCTGGAAATAGGCGGCACCGATCAAAAATTTAATTTGTTAGTTGGGCGCGAGCTGCAAAAAGATTATGGCCAGGCACCGCAATGCATACTCACCATGCCTTTGTTGGAAGGTTTGGATGGCGTTGAAAAAATGTCTAAATCCAAAGGTAATTACATAGGCATTACCGAACCTGCCAACACCATGTTTGCCAAGCTCATGAGTATTTCAGATGGCATGATGTGGCGTTATTTCGAATTACTTTCATTCCGCAGTATTGCCGACATCACGCAATATAAAGCCGAAGTTGAAGGTGGTCGCAATCCACGTGATATCAAAGTACTGCTGGCGCAGGAAATTGTCGAACGCTTCCATACACGCGCCGCTGCTGAAGAAGCCTTAATAGATTTTGATCGTCGTGCACGTGGTGGCATACCCGATGTTGTTCCTGAAGTCACATTGTCTGGTGCACCCTTGGGCATAGGTCAGTTGCTGAAACAAGCCGATCTGTGTGCATCCTCTTCTGAAGCCTTGCGTATGGTGGAGCAAGGCGGTGTACGTATAGATGGTGCAGCAGTCAGCGACAAAGGACTAAAAATCGAAGCCGGTACTTTCGTGGTGCAAGTTGGCAAACGTAAATTTGCGCGAGTGACCCTAACTTGATCGCATTATTGCAAAGAGTCAGTAAGGCCAGCGTCACCGTTGATGATGCTTGCATAGCCCGTATAGAAAAAGGTTTGCTGGTATTTGTGTGTGCAGAAAAAGACGATACCGAAGCCGAGGCAGATGCCTTGCTGACCAAGCTGCTTGCCTACCGCGTTTTTGCCGATGAAGCAGGCAAGATAAATCTTAATTTAGCGCAAGTGCAAGGTGCATTATTGCTGGTGCCGCAGTTTACGCTTGCAGCAGACACACGCTCCGGCAAAAGACCTTCTTTTACTCCCGCAGCGCCACCTGAGCGCGCTAAAACATTGTTTGATTATGTAGTCAGTCGTGCGCAGGCTTTGCATACTCTTGTCGAAACCGGTCGCTTTGGCGCAGACATGCAAGTATCTTTGGTAAACAATGGTCCAGTCACTTTTTGGTTGCAGGTAACCAAGCCAGTGCGGCAGGCCAACGCGCAATAATTTTTAAGCGCGTGATGACGCCATCACAAGGAGACAAGCATGAAATTCTGGAGTAATTCTTTTGAAGACCATGGTCTTATGCCTGAGAAATATGCTTTTGCGGTGATAGATCCTGCTAGTCATATTGCGCTTTCAAGCAATCATAATCCGCACTTGGCTTGGACTGATTTGCCTGCTGGTACGCAATCACTTTCTATCATTTGTCATGACCCCGATGCGCCATCCATAGGCGAAGATGTAAATCAGGCGGGTCGAATTGTTGCAGCAGATTTACCTCGTGAGCATTTTTATCATTGGATACTCATTGATCTGCTGCCGGGCATACATTCCATAGTCGAAAGTGAATATAGCGACACCATCACGCCGCGTGGTAAATCAGGCCCCGCAGTTGCAAACGGCGCGAGGCAGGGATTGAATGATTACACCGGTTGGTTTGCTGATGATGAAAAAATGCGTGGAAATTATTTTGGCTATGACGGGCCTTGTCCGCCTTGGAACGACGCCATTCCACATCGCTATGTCTTTACCTTGTATGCACTCAAAGTGCCGCATTTAAAAGTGCACGGTAACTTTAACGCCGAACAAGTGCGCGCGGCATTGGTCGGCAATATTTTGGCAGAGGCCAGCATCACGGGTTTATACACATTAAATCCTACCGTTGCGCGCAGTTTGCATAAGGGTGATTAATGACAGAAATTATACTTATCCGTCATGGCGAGACTGACTGGAATCGTGTGCGGCGCATGCAAGGACATATCGACATCGCATTAAACAATCATGGCCGGCAGCAGGCGCGCGCGCTTGCGTTAGCGCTGGCTGCTGAAAAGCCAGATGTAATTTACGCCAGTGATTTACAGCGCGCACGCGACACAGCGCAAGCTGTGGCTGATGTACATGCAATGCAAGTAGAAATTGATATTGCCTTGCGTGAGCGCTGCTATGGCGCATTTGAAGGCCTGATGTATGACGAAATCAGCCAGCATTTCCCGGCAGCTTTTGAACAATGGCGCGCACGTGATCCGCATGCGCGTTTTCCGGAAGGGGAACGCAAAGCAGAAACCGCACAGGAGTTTTATGCGCGTTCCGTTGATGCGGTGACAAAACTAGCCCAGCGTCATAGCGGCGAAAAAATTCTCATCCTCACACATGGTGGCGTACTTGATTGTTTGTATCGTGCCGCGCATGGCATGAATATTTCAGCCGAACGCGCGTTCGATATGAAAAATGCAGCGATCAATCGTTTGCATTGGGACGGCCGGCAAATGCACGTGGTGCAATGGGCAGAGATTGCGCATCTTGATGCGCTCTCGCTCGATGAGTTTTGATAGCAGCATCTTGATAGCGACATCTTGAAAGCGCTAAATAGAAAACGCTAGCCGTGAATTTTTCCAGATAAAATACACCACTTACTTCGGCGGACAACTCGCGTGCAGCTCGGACCCTACCAACTTCGCAACAATATATTCGTCGCACCCATGGCGGGTGTGACGGACAGGCCATTTCGGCAGCTGTGCAAAGAGCTCGGTGCTGGTTATGCTGTTTCTGAAATGGCAGCATCCAATCCGCGATTATGGGCCAGTGAGAAAAGTGCGCGTCGCATCAATCATGAAGGTGAGATGGAGCCCAAAGCGGTGCAGATTGCCGGCGCCGATCCACAAATGTTGGCAGAAGCAGCGCGTTTTAATGTTGATCGCGGCGCACAAATTATCGATATCAATATGGGATGTCCGGTAAAAAAAGTTTGCAACAAATGGTGCGGATCAGCTTTGCTGCAAGATGAACAACTCGTGTCCACCATACTCGAGGCCGTTGTCAACGCAGTCAATGTACCCGTCACCCTGAAATTTCGTACCGGCTGGGATCGCGCACACAAAAACGCACTAAGCATTGCGCGCATCGCTGAACAAGCCGGCATTGCCATGCTGACACTGCATGGTCGCACGCGCGCAGATGGTTATCGCGGGCAGGCAGAATACGACACCATCGCAGCTGTTAAGTCTGCTGTTGCCATACCCGTCGTTGCCAATGGTGATATCGATAGCCCACACAAAGCCAAATACGTACTAGAGCAGACCGGTGCAGATGCCATCATGATAGGACGTGCCGCACAAGGCAGGCCATGGATTTTCCGTGAAATAGACTATTTTCTGCGTACAGGTAATCTTTTGCCATCACCTTTAATAGAGGAGGCGCGTGCATTAATGTCGCACCATTTGCGCGCCCACTATAATTTTTATGGCGAGTATCTGGGCGTGCGTACCGCGCGCAAACACATAGGCTGGTATGTGCAAGACCTGGTTGGTGGCGAAGCATTTCGTCAGCAAATGAATCTGCTGGAAGATTGCCATGCTCAGCTCGCTGCAGTTGATGCCTACTTTGAATCACAATATAAGCATGGTGAACGGTTACAATATGTGCCCGCTGGACAAAAGCTGGCAGCTTGACATCACACAATTTATTTCTCACCGGTTCACCATGAGTAAAGACAATATCCAGGACGTAGTTAAAAAAAGTCTCGAAAAATATTTTCGTGATCTGGGCGAGCAGCAGCCATCTCGCGTCTATGAAATGGTCGTCTTTACAGTGGAAAAGCCGATACTCGAAGCCGTTATGGCGCGTGCAGAAGGAAACCAATCGCATGCTGCCGAAATGCTAGGCATCAATCGCAATACCTTGCGCAAAAAATTGCAACAGCACGGCCTGATCTAAAACCTGTTCTGCATCGGGCAGCATATAAACCAAGGCTGGGCATGCAAAATGCGCTAGCTGCTTTGTCGACCTATTAATTTTTTCCATAGCCATGATCAAACAAGCCCTGATTTCTGTTTCAGACAAAGCTGGTGTCATCGAATTTGCGCGCGCGTTAGTTGCAATGAATATCAAACTCCTTTCCACAGGCGGTACTGCCAAGCTATTGTCCGATCACGGACTGGCAGTTACCGAAGTGGCAGATTACACCGGCTTTCCTGAAATGCTGGATGGGCGTGTTAAGACCCTGCATCCCAAAGTACATGGCGGCATACTGGCGCGCCGTGATTTTCCCGAGCACATGGCTGCGTTAAAACAGCATGAAATTCCCACCATCGATATGGTGGTGGTCAATCTTTATCCTTTTCAGCAGACCGTCGCAAAAGAGCAGTGTTCCCTTGAAGATGCCATCGAAAATATCGATATAGGTGGCCCCGCCATGTTGCGATCCTCTGCTAAAAATCATAAAGATGTCGTCGTCATTTGCGACCCTGCTGATTATGCAATCGTATTGGCAGAAATGCAGGCGCATCAGGGCGAGGTCAGTGTCGAGACCCGCTTTGGTCTTGCCACTAAAGTGTTCGCCCACACGGCGCAATATGATGGGGCCATTACTAATTACCTCACTGCGTTGGGTCCCGATCGCGCACACGCGACCCGGTCACCGTATCCGGCAACGCTCAATATGCAATTCGAAAAAGTACAAGACATGCGCTATGGTGAAAACCCGCATCAGTCTGCCGCTTTTTATCGGGATATGTATCCTGTCGCTGGCGCACTGGCAAATTATCAGCAATTACAAGGCAAAGAACTCTCCTATAACAACATCGCAGATGCAGCATGGGAGTGCGTGAAGACTTTGGAAGGTAATGCCTGCGTCATCATCAAGCACGCTAATCCTTGCGGCGTAGCGCTTGGAGTTGATGCACTTGAATCTTATTCCAAAGCACTGCAGACCGATCCCACTTCCGCATTTGGCGGCATCATCGCGTTTAACTGCACACTAGATGGCAAGGCCGCAGAAGCCGTGGCCAAACAATTTGTCGAAGTATTAATCGCGCCAGCGTTTACTGCAGAGGCGCGCAAAATACTTGAAGCCAAACAAAATGTACGTCTGCTAGAGATACCTTTGGCGCGTGATGGCAATGCCATGGATTTCAAACGTGTCGGCGGTGGTTTGCTGCTGCAATCGCCAGATGCAAAAAATGTAGAGCAGGCTGAACTCAAAATCGTCAGCAACAAACAGCCGACCCCGCAGCAATTGCATGACATGATGTTTGCATGGCGTGTCGCCAAATTCGTCAAATCTAATGCTATCGTTTTTTGTGGCAATGGCATGACCTTAGGTGTTGGAGCCGGACAAATGAGCCGTGTTGATTCTGCGCGCATTGCCTCTATCAAAGCGCAAAATGCGGGCTTGCAGTTGGCAGGCTCGGCTGTTGCATCAGATGCGTTCTTTCCGTTTCGTGATGGGCTAGATGTCGTCGTTGCTGCTGGTGCGACTGCAGTCATACAACCGGGCGGCTCCATGCGGGACTTGGAAGTGATCGCTGCTGCGGACGAACATGGTGTGGTGATGGCGTTGACTGGTACGCGGCATTTCAGGCATTAATTATTTGGATGGCCTTTCACAATTTAGAATTGCATAATGATCATACTTGGCATAGATCCCGGCCTCAACATCACCGGCTTTGGCGTGATACGCAAAGACGGCAATAAGCTCACCTACATCGCCTCTGGAACCATCCGTATTCCGCCAGGCGATTTGCCCTCGCGCCTCAAAGTCATACTCGATGGCGTAGGCGAAGTGGCTCGCAGTTATCAGCCCGAGTGCGCGGCGATAGAAAAAGTTTTTGCCAACGTAAATCCGCAATCCACACTCTTGTTGGGTCAGGCACGCGGTGCGGCGATATGCGGGCTCGTCAATGCCGGCTTAAGCGTTGCCGAATACACTGCATTACAAGTAAAAAAAGCCGTAGTCGGGCAAGGCAAAGCGCAGAAAGCACAAGTACAAGATATGGTGCAGCGGCTACTACTTTTGAAAGGCCTGCCGGGTACTGATGCGTCTGATGCGCTGGGCGTGGCGATCTGTCATGCGCATAGCGGTGCAGCAATGGCAACACTGGCTGCGTTAGCGCCCTCGCTAGGCAGCAAAGGGTTGCGCATGAAAGGCGGCCGGCTGATTGGTTGATCGCGCAGTTTTTTAATCGGCTACTCGCACAGTCTCAGTACGGTATCATCCAGCCAATTTCACTGCAGGTACATACTCATGATAGGTCGTCTCTCCGGCATACTGCTAGACAAAAATCCCTTGCAATTACTCGTCGATTGCAACGGCGTAGGCTATGAAGTTAGTGTCTCTATGAGCACCTTTTATAACCTGCCCGGTGTAGGTGAAAAAATCGTGCTGCTGACGCATTTCGTGGTGCGTGAAGATGCGCAATTGCTATACGGGTTTGGTAATGCAGAAGAGCGTGAAGTATTTCGTTTGCTAATTAAGATCAGCGGTGTCGGTGCGCGCACAGCTTTGTCACTGCTCTCAGGTATGTCGGTTGCTGATTTATCGCAGGCCGTCACCTTGCAAGAGTCCGCACGTCTGACAAAAATTCCTGGCATAGGCAAAAAAACTGCCGAGCGTCTGCTGCTGGAACTCAAAGGCAAAATCGGTGCTGATCTGGGTGCATCCGGCGTTGCCATGAACGACAGCAGTGCCGACATACTCAATGCCCTGCAGGCACTGGGCTATTCAGATAAAGAAGCGATGCTCGCACTCAAACAAGTACCTGCTGGCAGCAGCGTATCCGATGGCATACGTCAGGCATTGAAATCCTTGTCAAAAAGTTGAACACAAAAACTGATCGCCAAGCCTGGCTGCCGAACTAACGGCTGGCAGCTCAGGCTACAATGCTGCCATGAGCATACAGACCGACGATTTCAACCAGGATCGCATCATAGCGGCCACCCCTGTGTCGCCTAATGAAGAGGCGATAGAGCGTGCGTTACGTCCCCATAAACTCGATGAATACGTAGGTCAGGAAAAAATCCGCGAGCAGCTGGAAATTTTTATCACCGCTGCAAAAAATCGTCACGAAGCACTTGATCACACCCTATTGTTTGGCCCGCCCGGGCTGGGTAAAACCACGCTGGCCCACATCATCGCGCGCGAGATGGGCGTAAATTTGCGTCAGACTTCTGGCCCTGTGCTAGAGCGAGCCGGTGATCTTGCCGCATTGCTTACCAATCTTGAAGCCAATGATGTGTTGTTCATCGATGAAATTCATCGGCTCTCGCCGGTAGTCGAAGAAATTCTTTATCCCGCACTAGAGGATTACCAGATCGACATCATGATCGGCGAAGGACCGGCGGCACGTTCCGTGAGGCTGGATTTGCAACCCTTCACGCTCGTAGGCGCCACCACCCGCGCCGGCATGTTGACCAATCCTTTGCGTGACCGTTTCGGTATCGTGGCGCGGCTGGAGTTTTATACGGCTCAAGAGCTCACGCGCATAGTCATTCGCAGTGCAGCGCTGTTAAATGCCGTCATTGTTGACGATGGTGCTTTGGAAATTGCGCGACGCAGCCGTGGCACGCCGCGTATTGCCAATCGTTTATTGCGTCGTGTACGTGATTATGCAGAAGTAAAAGGCAACGGCGAAATCACCAAAGCAATCGCAGATGCGGCATTAGTTATGCTCGATGTTGATCCAGTCGGATTTGATTTGATGGATCGCAAGCTGCTCGAAGCCATACTGTTTAAATTTGGAGGCGGACCGGTAGGCCTCGATAATCTGGCTGCTGCAATAGGTGAAGAGCGCGATACGATAGAAGACGTGCTCGAACCTTATTTGATACAGCAAGGCTATTTGCAGCGCACGCCACGCGGCCGTATCGCAACACCAACAGCCTACCGGCATTTTGGTGTTGCAGCGCCTAAGACCAGTCCAAATGGAGATTTATGGGATCAATCCTGATCTGAAACTGAACATGCGCAAGGAGCGCCATGCTCTCAACATTGCTTGCCAGCCGATATGCCCAAGAACTGCTGGAAGCACGTGCACATGCGCAAAAATTGCCCTTGCTTACATCTTCCACTGTGATGAGCGAAGAAGATGGCTACCAAATCACCCGCCAAATTATGGCTTTGCGCTTAGCGCGCGGTGAACGTTTAATCGGACGAAAAATAGAATTTTCCAATCGCAAGGTCTGGCAATGCTTTGGCGCAGATGAAGCATTGCATGGTCCGATTTGGACGCCGCTGTTTTCCTCCACCGTGCGCCATGCGCATGACAATACAGGTGTGCAAAGCCTGGATGGTGCAGTGCAGCCGCGCATAGAGCCGCATATCGTATTCGGTTTAGGCGCCACCCCCCATCCCGATGCTGATCTTGATGCGCTCACCGACTGTATAGACTGGATGGCTCATGCAGTTGAAATCGCAGTTTGTCCTTTTCCTGATTGGAAATTTAATGCCGCTGATGCGATTGCTGCATTCGGTCTGCA
>CAIVDH010000421.1 GCA_903904635.1 uncultured Burkholderiales bacterium
GAAATAAGCAAGTCGCTATGTCGTTTGTATAATTAAAAACGCTCATGATTCTTAGTCATGAGCGTTTTTTTATGTCGCACTTAATTAAATTTTTGCGTGTGTAATTATTTCATCACGGCGATAGGGTCGCGTTGACCTGCTTTGTAAGTATAAAGTGTTAGCGTGCCATTTTTCACATCGCCCTTGGCATCAAACTCTATCTGGCCGGTGACACCTTTGTAACTAATTTTTGCCAGCTCAGGCAAATACTTGGCAGGCTCTGTAGAGTTGGCTTTTTGCATTGCTGCAGCCACCACCATCACCGCATCATAGACATACGGTGCATAGAGTTTGATTTCAATGCCGAATTTTTTGCGGTAGGCGACACGAAATGCATCCGCTTCTTTTTTCTGGCTGGCATCCACCCCACCTGCTTCAGCACACACCACCTGACCATCTGCAATACCACCACCAGCCAATGACGGCAGCTGCTCCGTACAAATGCCATCGCCACCCATGAATTTTGCATTAATGCCCAGTTGCTTCATTTGGCGCAGCATAGGACCACCGACTGCATCCATGCCGCCGAAAAATATCAGCTCAGGGTTTTTACTTTTGATGGTGGTGAGAATGGCATTGAAATCCGGTGCTTTATCGCTGGTATATTGACGACTGACCACATTCACGCCGGCCGCTTTCGCCGCCTTCATAAATTCCATTGCCACGCCCTGACCATATGCGGTCTGGTCATCAATGACGGCAATATTCTTTACCTTCAGCGTATTGGCTGCATAACGACCCAGCGCACCACCGAGCTGGCTATCATTGGCCACAACGCGAAAAGCACCTTTATAACCTTGTAGTGTGTATTTAGGATTGGTTGAGGAGGGTGAAATTTGTGGAATGCCAGCATCGTTATAAATTTTAGATGCAGGTATCGTTGTACCAGAATTTAAATGACCGATCACGGCATTTACTTTTGCATCCGCCAGTTTTTGCGCAACCGTCGTGGCTTGCTGCGGATTAGCCGCATCATCTTCAGCGACCAGTACAAACTTGATTTTCTTGCCAGCTATTTTTATACCCTGGGCATTGAGTGCATCAATTGCCATTCTTGCGCCGTTTTCATTATCTTTGCCCAAATGCGCGATCTGACCCGACAAGGGCGCAACATGGCCGATTTTGACGATTTCCTCCTGCGCCCAGGCATGAGTGCTGAAACAAAGCAATGTCAGCAGAGATAACGCAAGTTTCCTGTGCAGCATGAAGACTCTCCAGTAAATAAGGCGGGTGATTTGACCAGCAGATGATTCTACGTAATTTTTTCAGCAATCAGGACGGTACAATAAATTCACACTACATCGCAATAAAATTTGCACTAAAGAACACAGATTTTGCAAAACACCCATGAAGAAGACCGTTAACCTCGATAATATCGATCGCAAGTTGCTCAATCTTTTGCAAAAGAATAACCAGATACCAACCCGTATTCTGGCAGAGCAGGTTCATACCTCGCAACCCACTTGCTTAAGACGCATTAAGAATTTACGAGAGGCAGGGGTAATCAGTGCGGATGTCGCTTTGGTCGATTCTTTCGCATTAGGCATCGGCATGATGGCTTTTATCGAAGTCTCGTTAAAAGATCAGTCGGATCAGAAAATGCAGGAATTTGAAGTACGCATGAACAAAGAAACAGCCGTGATGCAATGCTATTTTGTCTCAGGCGATTATGATTATTTTCTGGTGGTGCATGTGCCTGACATGGAAGTGTATTACCAGTTCGTGCGCCATGTGATTTCAGGATCAGGCAATGTGCAGCATTTTCAGTCGCGCTTTCCGATGAAGCGCGCAAAATTTTCAACCCGCATATTGTTTGATGAAAAAACCGATGATCTTAATGTGCGGGTTGAAAAATAGTGTGCAGAATTTTAAGCCCTGACTATACGATTGACCGCAACGCTACTCGGCTTGCGTGCTGGCATGCCTGTAAACGCAAAATCCACATCCGGCAGCCGGCCTGAAATAATTTCTGCAATCGCCCGCCCAGAGCCACAGCCCATAGTCCAGCCTAAAGTACCGTGACCCGTATTCAAAAACAGATTCGCATGACGTGTCTTACCGATGTAAGGCACATTGGATGGCGTGAGCGGACGCAAGCCAGCCCAGTAAACCGGATTATCGTAGTCGCAGGCATCGGGAAATAACTCGCGTGTGCGTCGGGTGATCGCCGCACAGCGAGTCGGATTCAGATCTCTTGCATAGCCATTAATTTCACACGTGCCAGCAACACGCAGTCTGTCACCCAGCCGCGAGATAACCAGTTTGTAGCCATCATCCGTAAGCGATACCGACGGTGCCAGCGCATCATGATTTACCTGATACGTAGCGGAATAACCTTTGCCCGGATACACAAGCAGATTGACTCCTACCTGTTTTGCCAGCGGCGTA
>CAIVDH010000422.1 GCA_903904635.1 uncultured Burkholderiales bacterium
ATCGCCGACCGCATCATCAAAGAAATTATTTCGCGCTTAAAATTTCTCAACAATGTAGGTCTGGATTATTTATCACTAGACCGCAGTGCAGACACACTCTCAGGCGGTGAAGCACAACGCATACGACTGGCTTCGCAGATCGGCTCCGGACTTACCGGTGTGATGTATGTACTCGATGAGCCCTCAATCGGTTTGCATCAGCGGGACAACGACAGACTCATCACCACGCTCAAGCATTTGCGCGACATAGGCAACACCGTGCTGGTAGTTGAGCATGATGAAGATGCCATACGCTGCGCTGATTATGTGGTGGACATGGGCCTGGGCGCTGGCGTACATGGCGGCGAAATTATTGCGCATGGCACCTTGAACGACATAATGAAAAGCCGCAATTCATTAACCGCAAAATATCTGAGTGGATCGTTGTCGATTGCGATTCCGGAAAAACGCACAGCGCCCGATCCGACAAAACAATTTTTGATCAAAGGTGCGCGCGGCAATAAT
Organism: uncultured Burkholderiales bacterium; assembly: GCA_903904635.1. Taxonomy (GTDB): domain Bacteria; phylum Pseudomonadota; class Gammaproteobacteria; order Burkholderiales; family Burkholderiaceae_D; genus Pernthalerella. The sequence continues at coordinate 505 of CAIVDH010000422.1, forward strand.
CTAAAAAATGTGGACTTCCAAATACCCGTAGGATTACTTACCTGCGTAACTGGCGTCTCCGGCTCCGGCAAATCCACACTCGTTAATGATACGCTGCACCACATACTTGCTCGCCATTTATACGGCTCACAAGCAGAGCCGGCAGAATATGACAGCGCCGTCGGCCTGGAACATTTCGACAAAGTGATCTCTGTAGATCAGGCTCCGATAGGCCGGACACCGCGTTCTAATCCGGCAACCTACACTGGGCTGTTCACACCGATACGCGATTTATTTTCTACCGTGCCGCAAGCTAAAGAACGCGGCTACTCAGCCGGACGTTTTTCATTCAACGTCAAGGGTGGACGCTGCGAAGCCTGTCAGGGAGATGGCGTAATCAAAGTGGAGATGCACTTTCTGCCGGATGTGTATGTGCCTTGTGATGTATGTCACGGCAAACGCTACAACCGCGAAACGCTGGAAGTGCAATACAAAGGGAAAAATATTACTGAAGTACTGGCCATGACGGTTGAAGACGCGCATGTATTCTTCAAACCAGTACCGCTGATTGCACGCAAACTGCAAACGCTGTTGGATGTAGGACTCGGCTATATCCGGCTCGGCCAGAGTGCTACCACGCTTTCAGGCGGCGAGGCGCAGCGCGTCAAGCTCTCACTAGAACTTTCCAAACGCGATACTGGCCGCACGCTGTACATACTCGACGAGCCCACAACGGGATTACATTTTCACGATATCGCGCTGCTGCTTAAAGTAATAGAACGCTTGCGCAACCAAGGCAATACCGTAGTCATCATTGAACACAATCTGGATGTCATCAAAACAGCAGACTGGCTGATTGATCTCGGACCTGAAGGTGGTGCTGGTGGTGGACAAATTATTGCATCCGGTACGCCTGAGCAAGTTGCAAAAAATCCGGCCAGCTTTACTGGTAAATATCTGGCAACTATGCTGGCTGCGGCAAAGAAAGAAAAGAAGCGTGCTTAATTTATGCTCAATGAAAAAATAAAAATTTAAAGTCGTTTTTGTTTTATTTTTATTTTTTCCTAGATCAGGAAAATTTTATATTTTCCTGATCTGCTTACATACCCAGCCAAAGCCCAAGCGGCACGAACGCTAACGCAGCAAAATTACCAAGCAATACGATGGCCGCAACACGCTCAGGCTCTTGTCTGTAATTTTCAGCCACCATGTAACAAAATACTGCAGGCGGCAGAGAAGCAAACAGAAACATCTGACCTCGTTGCACTGCAGTCAGTGGCAGCAAAAGATCCAGCCCCAGCGCAACGGCCAAACCCGTCAACGGACAAACCACTGCGCCGATCAGGCCTATGCGCCAGCTATGTAAATTCACATCTGTCATACGTACGCCCAACGCCACCAGCATTAATGGAATACTGGCCTCACCGAGCATGCGCAATGCTTGCAACAAACTCGGTGGTAATGTTAAATGCAATGCAGCGAAGCTCATGCCTGCCAACATCGCACCCATCATAGGTGTTGCAAACATTTTCAAATGCGCCTTAGGCGCACCAGCGCGCCGGCTTTCCATGATGCGTATACCTACTGTGAAATACACCATGCTGCCGGCGACAAACATGGCCACCGCCTCAGACAGGCCCGTCGGGCCGAATGCCAACACCGCCAGTGGCAGGCCCATGTTGCCGCAATTGTTGTACATCATGGGCGGCACAAAGGTGCGCACATCGTAACGCAACAAACGCGCGATGGGCCATGCAATCAACCCCGAGCCTAATGAAATTAATGCGCCGGCAAGTAGTAATGGCAGGTTGGCCACCAGATCAAAATCTTTGGAGGCCAATGCAGAAAATAGCAGCAAAGGCGAAAGCAATTCCACGCATAATCGATTGGCAGACACGAGATAAGTCTTGACGGCCGGACCACGCAAACGCGCATAAATAAACCCGACCACAATAATCAACACGACCGGAATGATAATGCTGATGATGCGCTGAAATACATCCATCTTGCTACTCACTTGGTGAAAATCTAAAAAGAGAACGCGACATTAATCGACGATGCAAAACCAGCATGCGTCTTTTAAAAAATGCGATTAATTAAGATTAGGTTTATTTTTAGTTTGTTTTTGTAATAGCCGTTTTTCAGCCAAATTAATTGCCTCTGCATTACCACGCAAAACCACCACATCGCCCATCTCAAGCATCGTGTCTGGTGAAAACGGAATCCGGATTTTCCCTCTGCGCACGGCTGTGATTTCAGCGCCCAGACTGGAAAGATCAAGTTGATCCAGTCGTTCGCCTATCGCTGCAGCATTGTCTTGCAATGGCACCGAATGCAGACGAACTTGTAAATGCTCGTCATCATCAGCAATATCATCCATACCGTGAAAATAACCGCGCAAAGAAGCATAGCGTTCGCTACGTGCAGCTTGCACCCGTTGCACGACTCGACGTAGTGGCACTCCCATCAGTAGCAGCGCGTGGGAGGCCAGCATCAGGCTACCTTCTATGGTTTCTGGCACCACTTCATCAGCGCCGCCGGCACGTAATTTATCGAGATCATCTTCATCCACACTACGCACAATTGCGGGTAATGCGGGCGCCAGCTCATTGGCGAAATGCAAAGTCTTCAATGCAGCATGGGTGTCGGCAAAAGTCACCACGAGTGCAGCGGCACGATGAATACCGGCTGCAATCAGGCTCTCGCGCCGGGTCGCGTCACCATATGAAACCTGCGCACCGGCGCTTTGCGCCTCGGCCACACGCTCCGGGTCTAAGTCTAGTGCGTGATAAGGGATTTTTTCTTCTTCAAGCAGCCGTGCCAGACTTTGCCCACTACGACCAAAACCTACAATGATGATGTGCTTTTCTTCGCTCATGGTGCGGGCAGCAATCTGGGTCAGCGCCAGAGACTGCACCATCCATTCATTGGCAGAAAATTTCAATACGATTTTGTCGGCATTAGCAATAATCAGAGGTGCGGCGAGCATGGAAAGCACCATAGCAGCAAGTATGAGCTGCACCAGTCCCGGATCAACCAAATCAAGACCGCCAGCCTGATTTAACAAAACAAAACCGAACTCACCCGCTTGTGCCAAACCCAATCCGGTACGTATTGCCACGCCGGGCGTTGCACCAAACAGCCTTGCCAGCACCGCAATCAATCCGAATTTAAGCAGCACAGGTACGAGTAAAAGCAATAAAACTATCGGCCAGTTTTCTAACACCAGCTGCACATTGAGCAGCATGCCCACGGAGATGAAAAAAAGCCCGAGCAATACATCGCGGAAGGGTTTGATGTCTTCTTCAACTTGCAGCCGATACTCAGTCTCAGAGATCAACATACCGGCAATAAATGCGCCTAATGCGAGCGATAAACCTGCCTTCTCTGTGATCCATGCCGCGCCCAGTGTAATCAAGAGAAGATTAAGCATGAACAGCTCTTGCGAGCGGCGTTGGACAACAATCTGAAACCAGCGACGCAGTAAATTTTGGCCTAGAAACAGCAGTAGTATCAATACGATCGCCGCTTTCAGCGCTGCCCATCCCAAGGTTGCAGCCAGATTGCCGCCGGGATGCGCCAGCGCCGGCACCAGTATCAATAGCGGCACTACAGCCAAATCCTGAAACAACAAAATACTGGTGATGCGCCGTCCGTGATCGGCCTCCAGTTCCAGCCGCTCAGCCAGCAATTTAAGAACAATCGCTGTTGATGACATAGACAACGCACCACCCAGGGCAAATGACGCGCTCCAGCCGATATCAAAAGTCTGCGGCAGCAAGCCCGCCATTAACCAGCCGCACAACATGGCCACAACAATCGTCACCACAACCTGCGCCATTCCCAGACCAAAGACGGCTCGTCGCATAGACATGAGCTTGGGCAAGGAAAACTCCAGCCCTATGGAAAACATCAGGAAGACCACACCAAACTCTGCCAGCATGTGCGTGGTTGCGCCATTAGTGGCCAGTCCCAGCGCGTGCGGACCAATCAAAATACCGACTGACAAATAGCCCAGCATGGGTGGCAAATGCAGCATGCGGAATGCGACAACGCCGAGCACTGCCGAGATCAGTAGAATCAGGGTAAGTTCTAAAGCTGAAAACATCTTTTCTACTATCTCCGGGTGGATGTGGGCAGGCAAAAATTCAGGATCGCCCCCATAAATTACAATTATCTTTTTCTTGCGACTGGCAGGTTTTTTGCTTAGGGTATTCGGCTATACTTTGAGTATGAGTGTACCCCACGAGAAAAAAACATCGCAGCGATTTGACAAAACCAGCGCGCTACGCGCACTGGAGCTGGCACGCGAGACCCTGCAAATTGAAGCAGATGCCATACTCGCACTTAAAAATAGATTGGGCTCTTCACCCGACAGTGATTTTGCCAAAGCGGCAAGTTTGTTATTTTATTGTAATGGCAGGGTTGTTGTCTCAGGCATGGGCAAATCAGGTCATATCGCCCGCAAAATTGCTGCCACTCTGGCCTCTACTGGCACCCCTGCCATGTTTGTGCACCCCGCTGAAGCTGCGCATGGTGACTTGGGCATGGTGACGGAATCGGATGCATTTATCGCTATTTCCAATTCTGGCGAATCTGAAGAACTGCTTGCTATCGTTCCGGTTATAAAACGCCTAGGGGCAAAGCTGATTTCCATGACGGGCCGTCCTGATTCCACGCTGGCAGGCTTAGCTGATGTGCATCTGAATATAGCGGTAGCAAAAGAAGCCTGCCCGCTAAATCTTGCGCCGACTGCAAGCACAACGGCCACACTGGCCATGGGCGATGCACTTGCTGTTGCGTTACTGGATGCACGCGGCTTTCGCGAAGATGACTTTGCTCGCTCACATCCGGGTGGCGCACTCGGCCGCCGTCTGCTCACCCATGTGCGCGACATCATGCGGACTGGGGATGATATTCCTTCAGTACAGCCGGAAGCGCTGCTGCCAGCTGCTTTGCTCGAAGTGACCCGCAAAGGGCTGGCCATGACTGCAGTGGTTGATAAAGATTTTCGGGCAATTGGTATTTTTACCGATGGCGATTTGCGCAGACTAATTGAGCAAGGTAAAGATTTTTCACGCAGCACCGTCAGAGAGGTCATGCACGCCAACCCGCGTATGCTGGGCCCAGATCAGCTCGCTGTAGAAGCGGTTGATATGATGGAAAAATTCCGCATTAATCAGGTGCTGGTAGTCGATGCAACAGGCTTACTGGTCGGCGCTTTGCATATTCATGACCTGACTCGGGCCAAGGTGATCTGATGCAGACCACAACACTTTTACAGAACACTGAGTTACAGGCCACTGAGCGCGCAAGAAATATCAAACTCATGATCTTTGATGTGGATGGGGTGCTGACTGATGGCGGCCTGCGCTATGGCGCTGAAGGCGAATTAATCAAAACTTTTAATGTGCTGGATGGACATGGCATCAAACTGTTGCAACGATTTGGGGTACAAGCGGCAATTATCAGCGCCAGACAATCCGCGATAGTGGCCAGACGCGCAGCAGATTTGGGCATAAAAATCGTTCTGCAAGGGGTGAGTGATAAGCGTATCGCATTTGAAAATACGCTTGCCGAATCAGCTCTGAGTTCACAGCAATGCGGATTTATGGGCGACGATGTAATTGATCTGCCCGTAATGACCCGGGTCGGTTTTGCTGCCAGCGTACCCAACGGCCATCCTGAAGTACGCAAGCGCGCCCATTATCTTACGCAAGCCACAGGTGGCCATGGCGCTGTTCGTGAAGTGTGCGATTTTATTTTGCACGCACAAGGCAATTACGAGGCGGCACTCGCGCCCTATCTACTATGAGTGCCATGAACTCCATGCGCCGGCGATATCCTGCATTATTAATGCTTGTGGTAGGTGCTTTGCTGGCGGCATTGAGCTTCTGGGCTTTGGAGCTGACACGACGTTCAGCAACAGAAACGCAAAATAATACGGCCCGCAGCGAGCCAGATTATTTCGTTGAAAACTTCAGCTATGTCAAAGTCGCTGCCAACGGCACCGCCGCCTATACCATCAGTGGCCAGAAACTATTGCACCACCCCAAAGATGATTCCAGCACCATTACATTACCTTTGGTAAAAAGCTTCTCAGCCCTGCACCCTCCTATGACGCTGCGAGCAGAACGCGCACTAATCAATAGCGACCATAGTCAGATTCATTTTTATGATCAAGTAAAAATGGTCCGGCCTGAGGCGCGCGGCAGCGATGAACTGACAGTGGAATCTGACTACATGCTTGCGCTGCCCAATACTGATATTGTCAAATCTGACAAAAAAGTAGTCATAAAACTGGGTAATGCAATTTTGAGTGGCACAGGCTTAATAGCCAACAACGGACTGCATCAGCTCACGCTACAAAGTAAAGTAAGCGGCTCGTACCCGTCTCCGGCAAAACATTAACTCGTTGCAAAATGAATCACAAATTTATTATGGACATTAAAGAGATGAAAAATAACATCCAATCCTGCGCTACTGGTTTTTTATTTATCATGCTAATTTCAGGTGCTGCGATGCAGGCCGCACATGCAGAGAAAGCTGATCTCAACAAGCCTACCAATGTCGAAGCTGACCAAATGTTTTACGATGAAAGTAAGTCAGTTAATACATTTATAGGCAATGTCGTTCTTACACGCGGCACGCTGATCATGCATGCCGAAAAAATGGTGGTCAAGCAGGACAAGGCTGGCTATCAATACACTACGCTATATGCATCGAATGGCGGTACGACCCGCTTTCGCCAAAAGCGTGATGGTGGCGCTGATCTCTGGATAGAAGGCTACGCAGCAGACCGCATTGAATATGACAATAAAACCGAAATAGCCAAACTCTACAAACAGGCCAAAGTGAAAATGCTAGATGGCGGCCGCCCCACAGATGAAGTAGAGGGTGAATTTATTTCTTACGATAGCAAGGCGGAATTTTATACCGTCAATAACTCAGTCACCGGCGAAACCAAGCCAGGCGGCGGTCGAGTGCGCGCCATCATTCAACCGCGCAGTGAAGAAAAATCCAAAGATGGCAAATGACATGCATAGCACCCTGACTGTATGCGGACTGCAAAAAAGTTACGGTGCGCGGCAGGTCGTGAGTGACGTGTCACTCGACGTAAAAAGCGGCGAAGTGATTGGCTTGCTGGGGCCAAACGGCGCAGGCAAAACGACGTCGTTTTACATGATCGTCGGATTAGTTCCGTCTGAAGCAGGCGAAATCCTGCTTGATGGCGAGCTCATCTCCTCCCTGCCTATACACAGACGGGCTGAGCGGGGTCTTTCTTATCTGCCGCAGGAAGCATCGGTATTTCGAAAATTATCAGTGGAAGATAATATTCGCGCTGTTCTGGAGCTGCAAAAAGAAAATGGTAAACCATTAAAAAAAGATGAAATCGAACGCAGGCTTGATGCGCTGCTGCAGGAATTACAGATAGAAAAATTACGCGACAACCAAGCCCTGTCTTTATCAGGCGGTGAGCGTCGTCGCGTTGAAATTGCACGCGCACTCGCAACCAGCCCGCGTTTTATTTTGCTTGATGAACCCTTTGCCGGTGTAGACCCAATTGCGGTGATTGAAATTCAGCGCATCGTGCGCTTCCTGAAAGAGCGCGGCATAGGAGTGCTGATCACAGACCATAATGTGCGGGAGACTTTGGGTATCTGTGATCGCGCTTACATTATTAATCAAGGGTCAGTGCTCGCTTCAGGCAGCCCGAATGAAATTATTGCCAATGAATCAGTACGTCGGGTCTATCTCGGCGAACACTTCCGCATGTAACGCCCAGGCAAATGAAACAAACCCTACAGCTCCGCGTTTCACAGCATCTTGCGCTCACTCCGCAACTGCAGCAGTCCATCCGACTCTTGCAGCTGTCGACGCTGGAGTTACATCAGGAGCTTGAGCAAATATTGTCTGACAATCCTTTGCTTGAACGCCTCGATGATCCGCTAGATCACTCAGTGCGTCTCTTGGCTGATGGTGCTATCAGTCCCCCGGAGTCTGCAAGTTCACCGGAATCGATTGCCAATAGCGAAGCCAGTCCAAAAGCAGACGGCGAAGAAGCGAACTTTGATGCACCTGCAGCACCCGGTGAAGAAAATAACAATAATGAAGCAGACTGGAGCTTTGATGATGTGGCACGCTCATCTAAGGCACCGGAAGACGATGACGCCCGGCCGCAACTTGAAGCACATGAATGCACGCTGCGCGAACATTTGCTCGAACAGCTAGCCGTTACCGTTGACAACCGGCGTGACCGCGCGCTGGTTGAATTACTGATTGATGCCTTAGACGATAATGGTTATCTGGAAGAGCCTGTTGAAACCATACACGAGCGGCTGCCGGAAGAACTAGAAATCGAGATGGATGAAATGATGGTGGCGTTAAAACTGCTGCAAAGTTTCGATCCTGCTGGAGTGGGGGCACGTAACGCACCAGAATGCCTGGCATTACAAATTCGTCGGTTTGAAAAAGTACCGATGGTGACCAGACGCATGGCGCTCGTGCTTGTGGAAAGCCATCTTGAATTATTTGCGCAGCGCGAGTTCAATAAATTAAAAAAATTACTGGACTGTGATGATGAAGATCTGCGCGAAGCACAGGCCGTAATTCGTCGTTGCAACCCGCATCCGGGTGCGCCATTTGCAGGCGATGCATCTGATTATGTGGTGCCAGATGTAATTGTCAAAAAATCCAAGGGCGGCTGGCTGGTAACGCTCAACCGTGACGTGATGCCCAAGCTCAGGGTAAACGCAATGTATGCCAATATTCTCAAACAAAGCAAAGGCGAAGGCTCGATGACTTCGCAACTGCAAGAGGCAAAATGGCTGATAAAAAATATGCGCCAACGTTTCGACACGATATTGCGCGTTTCAGAGGCGATAGTAGAGAGACAACGTAATTTTTTCTCGCATGGCGAAGTCGCTATGAGGCCTCTTGTTTTGCGTGAAATTGCTGATACACTGGGTTTGCACGAGAGCACAATCTCGCGCGTTACCACCCAAAAATATATGCTCACGCCGCACGGCATGTATGAACTAAAATACTTTTTCGGTAGTCATGTAGCAACTGAGGCAGGTGGGGAAGCATCATCAACTGCAATCCGTGCTTTGATTAAACAATTTATAGGAGCTGAAGACTCTAAAAGTCCTTTTTCCGATAGTAAGATTACGGATCTGCTGGCTGAACAGGGTATGGTTGTGGCGAGGCGTACAGTTGCAAAATACCGCGAGGCGCTGAAAATACCACCTGTCAACTTGCGTAAGTCCATATAGATTTTCCAGTTTTTAACGGTTGCTGTGTTCCGTCTGGCTTGCTGCCAGCGGCCGTGCCGGAACCTCCAGCGACGCAATGCAAAGGAGTGCTGTGTATGAATCTGACTATCAGTGGGCATCACCTCGAATTGACTCCAGCTATTCGAGATTATGTGCAATCCAAACTTGAACGTATTACGCGTCATTTTGATCATGTCATCGACATTGCTGTCATCCTCTCTGTTGATTCCATTGCCGAAAAAGAAAAACGCCAGCGCGCAGAAATAAACCTGCACTTGCCGGGCAAAGATTTACATGGCGAGAGTGAAGCCCAGGATTTATATGCTGCAATAGATGGTCTGATAGATAAGCTGGATAGACAAGTCTTGAAGCATAAAAACAAAATTCAAGATCACCAGCACGAAGGTATCAAACGTTATGAAGGCCCGACCACCGAAGAAGCTGCCTGAATTATTTAATGCGGTTAATTTTAAAAGAGCGCTCGCGCTCTTTTTTTTCAGCTATTTTTATGTCTAGTCGTTAACCGACACTGATTACCGATAAACTGCTATTTTTTTAAAAATAACTGCCACACCATCATGAGCGAACACGTATTAAGCGAAGTAAGTAACCAGACAGGATTCATTACCCTTAACCGAGCGCTAGCGCTAAATTCCCTTTCGCTGGAAATGGTGCGTGCTATTACAGGCATTTTGTTAGCCTGGCGATCTGATCCGAAAATCACGGCAGTAGTCATGCGTAGTAATAGCGAAAAAGCTTTTTGTGCCGGCGGTGATATTCGTTTTTTCCATCAGGCCGGTATTGCATCGGCAACCGGTGGAGCTGCGCTGATAGAAGATTTTTTCACTGAAGAATATGCATTGAATCATTTGATTCATCACTATCCCAAACCTTATGTCGCGCTGATGGATGGCGTGGTGATGGGTGGTGGCATGGGCATCGCTCAGGCTGGCCCTGCTGCACGCATGCGTATCGTTACTGAGCGTACCAAAATGGCTATGCCTGAGGTGGCAATAGGCTTGTTCCCGGATGTGGGTGGTAGCTATTTTCTCTCGCGTGCACCGGGACAACTGGGTGCTTACCTGGGGGTGTCCGGCGAAACGATAGGTGCAGCCGATGCGATTTATGCCGATCTGGCCGATGTTTTCGTACCTACAACTGCGCTGCCAGAACTTATAGTCCTGCTAAGTAAAGCGGAGTCAACCCATGATATTCGCACCACGATTGCAAATTTTGCAGGACAGTTTGCCGCACTACCAGAGGCAGACCCGACCCGTAGCCGACTGGCCGCGAACCGCGCCGCCATTGACCTTCATTTCGCCCATGACTCAGTGGCGAATATCACTGCATCACTTGCAGGTGACGCATCTGAATTCGCAACTAAAACCCATGCCATCATGCACAAGCGCTCACCGCTGATGATGTGCGTAACACTGGCACAAATACGCCGTGGTGCAAAAATGCAAGTTGCTGATTGCCTGAAAATGGAAAGGACAATGGTAAGACGTTGTTTCGAACACGGCGAAGTAATAGAGGGCGTGCGCGCACTTGTTATTGATAAAGACCATACGCCGCGATGGAATCCTGCGAGTTTGGATCTAGTTACACCAGAAATGGTGGAAAGATTTTTTGAGACGGCCTGGCCGGACTATGCCCATCCGCTAAAAGATCTGACTTAAGAGTCAAATTAAGATCTAAATTAGCGTATCAAAGCCGCTATAGAATTTCAGATTTCATCAACCGCAAACAGCTTACGGTACTCGCGCATTGCATAGCGGTCTGTCATACCGGCGATATAGTCAGCTACTTTGCGCGCCTGTGCATTTTTATCATCACTGGCTAGCTGATAATCATTAGGCAGCAACTGAGGCTCGCTCATAAAAATACCAAACAAATCCGTAACGATGCGCCGCGCCTTGCTGGTCATACGATTAACCAGATAATGATGATAGAGATTGGCGCGCAAAAACCGCTTTAATTCTTGTGCTTCGAGCTTCATCGATTCAGAAAAAGCAATTAATGGTGCAGCATTACGTACATCATCAATCGTACTAACAGCGGCGGTTGCGATATTTTCTTTGGATGTGTCAATCAGATCGACGACCAGCGCATTGATCATGCGACGCACTGTTTCATTGATTGCCCGACGACCGCCTATATGAGGAAACTGTTTTTTTACTTCAGCGCTATAGCGCGCATATAGCGCGACTTCTTCAAGCTGCTCCGTCGTAATCAACCCAGAACGTAGTCCATCATCAATATCGTGATTGTTGTAAGCAATTTCATCTGCAAGATTCGTTAATTGTGCTTCCAGACTAGGCTGTTTGCGGTCTATAAAACGCTGGCCAATAGCACCCAAGTCTTTTGCATGCGCTAGCGAGCAATGCTTCAACACGCCTTCACGGGTCTCGAACATTAGGTTGAGGCCATCAAAAGCGCCATAACGCTGCTCCAGGGTGTCTACAACGCGCAGGCTTTGCAGATTATGCTCAAAGCCATCGTAATCCTTCATGCAGGCATTGAGCGCATCTTGCCCGGCATGACCAAATGGCGTGTGGCCCAAGTCATGAGCCAGTGAAATTGCCTCGACCAGATCTTCATTTAATTGCAAATTACGCGCGAGGGAACGGGCTATTTGTGCCACTTCGATACTATGCGTTAAACGCGTGCGAAACAAATCGCCCTCATGATTTACAAAAACCTGTGTTTTATATTCGAGACGACGAAATGCGGCAGAGTGAATGATACGATCACGGTCGCGCTGAAATTCACTGCGTGTGGCCGGTGCCTCTTCAGAAAATCTGCGACCCAATGATTGCGTCGAGCGCGATGCGTATGAGGCAAGGTGAGCTTCCAGATTGATCGTCATGTCAGATACAAGCTGCAAGCGTTGCCAGCAGCGTATCGGCTGGCACGCCGGTGATGACGGTCTCACCGAGTGGTTTTAACAAGATGAATTTAATCTTGCCATCCTCATTTTTCTTGTCGACTTCCATCAGATCTAGCCAACGTTCAGCACCCAGATCCGGAGCGGTCACAGGCAACCCCGCCGCTTTTACTAATGCGATGATGCGCGCATTGTCTGCCCCATCAAGATAGCCAAGTCGGGTGGATAAATCTGCTGCCATGACCATGCCGCAGCCGACCGCTTCACCATGCAACCATTTACCATAGCCTAGTCCAGCCTCAATAGCATGACCAAAGGTGTGGCCGAAATTCAGAATCGCCCTTAGGCCACTTTCGCGTTCATCCTGACGCACGACATCGGCCTTGATTTCACAAGAACGTTGTATCGCATATGCCAATGCAGCATCATCGCGCGCCATTAATTTTGCTATGTTCGCTTCCAGCCAATTGAAAAATTCTTTGTCAATAATGGCGCCGTGTTTAATCACTTCTGCCATGCCGGCTGAGAGCTCACGGTTCGGTAGCGTGGCCAGCGTGGCTGTATCAGCGAGTACAACTTGCGGCTGATAAAACGCACCGATCATGTTTTTGCCTAACGGATGATTGATAGCGGTCTTACCACCAACCGAAGAATCAACTTGCGCCAGCAGGGTAGTCGGTACTTGCACAAATGGCACGCCACGCATATAGGTTGCCGCTGCAAATCCTGTCATATCGCCAATCACTCCGCCACCCAAGGCAAGCAGCGTGATTTTGCGGTCGCATTTATTTTCTAGTAACGCATCAAAAATCCGCATCAGGTTGGCGACATTCTTCTCCTCTTCGCCATCTGGTAACACGATGGGAATACAGCTTTTGCCCGCTCTTTGCAGCATCGCGGTGAGTTTTTCCATATAGAGCGGTGCAACAGTTGTATTGGTAACAATAGCGATACGTTTACCCGGAATATGTGCAGCCAGGGCGCTGTCATCAAGAAGCTGACGACCGATAATAATTGGATAGCTGCGCTCACCGAGCGAAACATTGAGTTGAGCAAAAACAGTGTGCTGCTGGTTCATAAGAGTCTGAGCTGAAGTGGGATCAGGTATCGAATCAAAAACAGGCGCAGGAGAGCGGCTGGCATCCCGCTTTTCCAACTGTGCCAAGACGTTTTGTACAACTGATTGTACGTTAGGTCGTCCGGTTTCTATGATGATGTCAGCGACCTCCTGATAAAGAGGGCTGCGCTGTCGGGAGAGCTCTTCAATGCGCGCCTTGGGATCAGCTGTCTGCAACAAGGGTCTGTTTTTGTCATGGCTGGTTCGCTGCATGATGCTGGCAGTCGAGGCACTAAGATAAACGACCGTGCCACGTGATTTCAAAAAAGCACGACTGTCTGCATTAAGAACGGCACCGCCACCAGTGGCCAGCACAATACCCTCTTCTGCAGTCAGGTCACGGATCACATCGGCTTCGCGCTCACGAAAACTGGCTTCGCCTTCGATTTCAAAAATCAAAGGGATAGATGCGCCGGTACGCGCCTCGATTTCATGGTCTGCATCGACAAAGCGTTTACCCAGCCTTTTTGCCAGCGCACGACCTATCGTGGTTTTGCCTGATCCCATCAGGCCAACCAGAAAAATATTGGTTTTCGAATTCAAGATCATCTCAGTCCGCAAGCCACATAAGCTTACGAGCTATTTTGCATAAAAGAACTGAGAGTTTATATCATCCGTTTGCAAAGCATGCCGAAGAAGAACCCTGCCGAGTTAGGGCGCTTTATCGGTTAGCTCGGCCGGCAGCTGTTTCACTAATAACTCGCGGGGTAATAAATATTAACAGTTCGCTTCGGTCATTTACGCGACTGGTGTTTCGAAACAGATGGCCGAGCACAGGCAGGTCCCCAAAAAATGGCACCTTATTCGTCGTATTTATTTCGTTCTGAGAAAAAATGCCGCCCAAGACAACCGTACCACCATTTTCAACTTGAACACTGGTTTTAACATGCTTGGTATTGATAGCAAAATTACCCCCAGCGGGTTCGCCGCGAGAATCTTTGGCCACATCCACCGTCAAAATAATATTTCCATCAGGTGTGATTTGCGGCGTGACTTCCAGTTTTAAATTAGCTTTTTTGAATTGAACTGACGTTGCCCCACTACTTGTAGCCTGCTGATAAGGAATCTCTTCACCTTGCTCAATAATAGCGGGCTGCTGATCTGCTGTGATCACACGCGGGCTGGAAATAATCTTGTTTTTTGATTCTGCTTCCAGTGCAGAGAGCTCCAAATTAAGGAACCGATTGGCGCTGGCTGAAAACAGACTGATTGCCATGCTGGCGGGCGCGGTGCCTTTAATCGAGGCAGCAGGTAAATTGACGAACTGCGTATTGGGAATAAAACTGCCACCCGTAACGGTTGCCTGCCCGGTCTGCTCACCCACCCCAAGTAAATTTCCAGTCGCTGCAGCACGTCCACCTAATGGAAGTCCGACACCAGGTGGCGAGCGCAGATCAAGAAAACCCAGTTTGGCACCCAGATTTTTGCTGAACTTATCATCTGCTTCGACGATGCGCGCCTCAATCATGACCTGCCTTGTGGGCACGTCTGTCAGCTGTATGAGTTTACGAACCTCATCAAGTCGGGTGGGGGTATCAGTGACAAATAATTTGTTGGTGCGCGGCTCGGCTGAAGCGCTGCCGCGTCTGGACAAAATGCTACCCCGTGCGACCTGACCATCCAGACCAAATACCTGCCTAAACGCATCCGCTTTTTGATAATTCAGCTGGAAAGTCTCTGTGATCAAAGGCTCAAGCTCAGCAATTTGCGCACGCTGTTCCAGCTCCAGCCTCTCTTTGGTCAGCAATTCATCTTTAGGCGCTATCCACATTACATTGCCATTTTTTCGCATATCCAGGCCGCGTGCCTGCATGACAATATCTAGTGCCTGATCCCATGGAACATCCTTGAGCCGCAAGGTAAGATTGCCCGTTACGGTATCGCTGGCCACAACATTCATGCCTGTAAAGTCAGCAATCACTTGCAATAAAGCTCTGACATCAATACTTTGAAAATTGAGCGATAATTTTTCACCTTTAAAACCACGACTCGCCGTTCCGAGTTGCGCGCTGTCTTGCTTAAGCGGCCTGACTTCAACCACCAGACGGCGATCGGTCTGCCATGCAAGGTGTTCCCATTGCCCGCGCGGCTCTATCTGCATGCGCACCATATCGCCTTGAGCGCTGGTAGTAATGGATTGCACTGGCGTACCAAAATCTTTTACGTCCAGCCTGCGTCGCAGCATATCGGGCAAACTGGTTTTCAGAAAATCTATGACAATTATCTGTCCCTGCTGACGTACGTCGACTGCTAGCTGTGCTCGGGACAGGTCAACAATGATGCGACCAACACCGTTGGCTCCACCTCTAAAATCTATATCGAGAATGGCATTTTTTTCGACTGCAATTTTTCCTGATTCCAAAGCTAAATTTGCTTCTGTCTTCTGACTTGCACCAGAGGTAACTAGCGTTACTATCAGCTCACGATCTTTACTTTGCACCGCAAAGGGCAAAGCATGTTTGAGATTAAGTACAACACGTGTTTTCCCTGCTGCCTGAACAATATCTAGGGCACGCAATGCGCCAACCTCAAGGATTTTTTTAGTCATGCCTGTGGCATTACTGACGTCAGGAAAATCAAAAATTATGCGGGGTGGAATACTCGTGGAAAAACTGGATGGCATAATATTGACGATATTTTTCATAACTATCTTAAGGATTATCTTTTCGCCATCCCGCAGAACCTCAAATCCATTAAGTGTATTAACTTGGGCAACAGCTTGCGCTCCCGTAAACAGAAAAATTAATAGCAGCATTAAATTTCGCACAACAGACACAACAGAAAATCTCATCATTATCATTTCTCTTTCAACGACAACTGTATACGGCGAAGATTCCAATTGCCAGTTGCATCTTGAATCATTTCGTCTATATCCATACTTTTCTCTTCTATCTTGACGACCTTGCCCAAATCTTGACCCAGATAATTTCCCAATCTGACCTGGTAAATTATTTTTTCAGCTTCAATTAACGCAAGCGAATTTCCTTTGCGGTGTAATGTGCCCACCATTTTTAATTGATCAATGGTGTACGCTTCCAGGGGTTCGCGATGACGATGCGAATCCGGCTGAAGAGCGCCGGCATTAGGGCTATCAGCAGGCGATGTTGCGTATATTTTTTTGGCATCAAAGGGATCCAGACGATCCGCAGGTTTATAGGTGTAAGCCATAAAAACCACTGCCGGAGGTAATTTTTGGATTGTAGGCTGGACCTGACGGCGACTATGCTCGATCCAGGACTTTAATTCCGCTGCGGGCTGATCATCGCAACCCATGAGCATCAGACTAAAAATAGTAAGCATAAAAAAGCGCCGCATCATTTGCGCCCCTTTTTCTCTGCTTGCTGCTTTTTTTTCTGCTCTATCTCTTCTTTGTCCAAATAACGAAATGTATGTGCAACTGTTTCAAAACTTTGCGTCCCTTCACGCAAAGTATTAATCGTGATTTTGTCTAGAGTGACAATACGAGACAAATGCGCAATATCACTCGTAAACGATGCCAGCGCATGATAGTTACCTGTTAACTTGATATCTATAGGTAGCTCGGCATAATAATCATGCAGCTTTATTTCGCCTGGCTTGAAAAGTTCAAATTGCAACCCACGATTAATTCCAGCCTGATTAATATCTGCAAGTAGCGCATCCATTTCGGCCTTATCGGGTAATTGTTTCTCCAGTTGCTCTACTTGCTTATGCATTTGGATTTTTTGCTGGCGCAACTGATCAAGATTTTTTGCTTGCTGAAGTTTGAAGACGAATGCATTTCTTTGTTTTTCTTCTTCGTCATGACCAGCATCAAATTCTTCCCATTGCGACGTCCAGATGAACCACCAACCCGCAATAACCACAGCCAGCACGACACCTATGCCGCAAAACAACCGAGGCGCAAGTGGCCATAAGCCCGGATGGCGCCCCTCCAGTTCTTGAAATTGCTTAAGAAAATTTTGTAGCTTTTGGCTGTTAAAAAAATGAATGTGTGGCGATTTCATGATCGCTCCGCTTGCAAATTTATTAAATCAACTTTTAAAGTAAATTCAAAAATTTTTCTGGCATCTTTGCCCATACCAAAGTTTGCTGACTTGATCTCCACTAGCTCGGGTCGGGTGAGCCACTGCGTCTGCGTAGTCAGATTGCGCAAAAATTCTGATACGCGCGCATTTGATTGTGCGTAACCGATTAAAACAATGGAATCTGATTGCTTGATAGATTTGAGAATGACACCGGACGGCACCAGGGTAGCTAGCTCATCCAACATATATACGGGATGATTGCGTCTTGCCTGTAGATTTTCAACCGCACTTTGCCGTGCTTTTAAAGATTTAATTTCCTCGCTTAACCCGACAATTTCTTTAATACGTATATCGAGTTGCACATTTTCTTCTTTGAGTAATGCTATGCGATCAGCCTGATTTTCTATCATCTTTGCGCTAAACATCATGACTACGATAACGACAGCCGTGCCGACCATCGCGGCCAGTATTAAAAATCCAGTAAATGCGCGTTTGCGCTTACTTCGGCTAACCTCTCGCCAAGGCAGAAGATTAATCCTCATGAGCCAAATCTCCGCATTGCCAGCCCTGCAGCCACCAGGCAGTTTGCTGCATCAGCATTGATGGCCTCCTGATTGACTGCAGAAGATAAAGACATGCCGGAAAACGGATGGGCTATTGACACAGTCGAATCAAGCCGCGACTCAAGCAATGTTGGCAGGCGCTCTAAATACGCACTAGCACCAGCGAGGTAAATATGGCCAATACTGCTGTGTGCCGTTGTGGTGAAAAATAATTGCAAGGCCCGCGATAATTCTTGCGCAACCATCTCATGGTACGCATCAACAATCATAGTCTGTGTATTTCCATTACTACGAACAAGATCTTGTTCAAGCTTTTGCGTGCCCAAACTTTGCTCACGCTCATATATCAAGATGTCATTTAACAATACCGAAAAACTACTGTTTTCAAATCCAATTTGAAATAATCCTGTGGGATGGCCAGCAGTTTGTTGCTCGCGGTTGATAACTTCAAATAATGCCGCATGTGCGGCAAACGACTCAATATCCATCGCTACAGTTTTTATACCTGCCGCCTCAGCCAATGCCAGTCTTTCATCAATTTTTTCTTTGCGCGCGGCCACCAGTAATAATTCCATAGAATCTGGTGTTGAAGAGCTAGGCCCGATTACAGAAAAATCCAGACTAATTTCTTCTCGCGCAAACGGCAGATTCTGGCTGGCCTCTGCCTCGACTTGTAATTCAAGCTCATCTTCGGAAAGAAAATCTGGCAGAGTGATTATTTTAGTAATAACTGACGAAGACGGCAAAGCCAATGCAGCGCTCTGGGTTTTACTGCCACTTTTTTTTATTGCGAGACGTAATCCGTCTGCAATCTGGTCAAATTGTGCAACGCTGCCATCTCGTATTGCGCCATTAGGTAGTGGCTGAAATGAATAATGCTCAATTCGCGTGCTTTTGCCTT
This sequence comes from uncultured Burkholderiales bacterium, assembly GCA_903904635.1. Taxonomy (GTDB): domain Bacteria; phylum Pseudomonadota; class Gammaproteobacteria; order Burkholderiales; family Burkholderiaceae_D; genus Pernthalerella. Next base: position 19,234 of record CAIVDH010000422.1, read on the forward strand.
TGCGGGCAAACTCAATGACTCGGATGCCACCGGCACCAATATCTATTCCCAGCACTGGCGGGGCACCAGACCATGTGAAATTATTGAATTGAAATAACAATGGAACTCCGAGCAGGATTTAATAAACGACGATCAAAATTCGCAGACAAAAAATTGGCAGCGGATACAGAATGCGACTTTTGTTGTTATTTTTAAAATCTTCGCCCGGATGCTAACAAGCTGCTTTCAATAATGTAAAGCGAACTAGAGCAGGCGTTGTCAAATACCTACGCAATTCTCTGGTCACATCTGACTTCTGATGAAATACGCATCGAAATCGGATCGCGCAAGTGAGTTTCAAACAGTCACTAAAAATTCCCCTCTTGAGTTATCACGGCATGAGCTGTTCGTGCCGGTATAATGATTTTTCAAGGTAACTAACGTATTCGCTACATTCCTCATGAATGCATCCAACCCTAACGGAGAAGCACCAGACAATCTGCCCGTACGCAAATTGCCCGCTCCAGTAAAAATTCTGCTCAGCCTATTTGGCCTGGCTACAGGATTGGCCGCTATTGGCGCTCTGCTCATCGGTTTTATGCTGATGATGGCTTATCCGAATCTGCCTGATATTGACTCGCTGGCTACTTATCAGCCCAAAATGCCGCTGCGTGTTTTTTCTGCTGAAAATATGCTGATAGGTGAGTTTGGTGAGGAACGCCGCAGTCTGGTGCGCTATAAAGACATTCCCAAAGTCATGACGCAAGCCGTGCTGGCCATCGAAGATGACCGTTTTTATGAACACGGCGGCGTAGATTTCTGGGGTATTTTGCGTGCCGCATTACATAACGCACTCGGAGGTAGTCGCCAGGGCGCATCAACCATCACACAGCAGGTTGCTCGTAATTTCTTTCTTTCCAGTGAGCAGACTATCAAGCGCAAGCTTTATGAGGTACTGCTAGCCTGGAAAATCGAAAAAACTCTGAGCAAAAACCAGATTCTTGAGCTTTATATGAATCAAATTTATTTGGGTCAGCGCTCTTATGGTTTTGCCTCTGCTGCCCAAATTTATTTTGGTAAAAAATTAAATGAAATCACGATCGCCGAAGCGGCGATGCTGGCTGGCTTGCCCAAAGCACCCTCTGCCAATAATCCGGTAGTTAATCCCAAGCGTGCCAAAGTGCGCCAGCAATATATTTTGCAGCGCATGCATGACCTGGGCTACATCACGACCGCGCAATATCAAAATGCACGTGATGAGCAACTAAAAATCAAAATGGACAGTAACGAGTTCGGCATACATGCAGAATATGTCTCCGAAATGGCTAGGCAGATGGTGTATGACCAGTTCAAGGAAGAGACCTACACGCGGGGCCTAAATGTTTTCACCACAATTACAAAAGCTGATCAGGATGCCGCTTATCTGGCATTACGTCGGGGCGTGTTGGATTATGAAAAACGCCAGCCATATCGCGGCCCAGAAGGCTACATGGATATACCAGTCGACAAAAGTGAAGCTGAAGCAGCCATAGAATCTGAGTTGGCCGAGCATCAAGATAGCGATGGCTTGATCGCTGCTGTCGTTCTGGCAGCTACGCCGAAATCAGTACGTGCGATTTTGGCTTCAGGTGATGAGATCACTGTCGGCGATACAGGTCTTGGTCAAGCAGTCAATGCACTTGGTGAAAAAGTATCAGCCAATCGCCGCATAAAACGTGGCGCCATCATACGTGTCATGCAGCTTGAGAAACTCTGGCACATCATACAGTTGCCTGAAGTGGAATCCGCGTTTATATCAGTGAGTGCGGAAGATGGCTCTATCCGCTCACTTGTAGGCGGATTTGATTTTAACCGCAACAAATTTAATCATGTAACACAGGCTTGGCGACAACCGGGGTCTTCATTCAAACCTTTTATTTATTCTGCCTCATTGGAAAAAGGCCTCTCCCCTGGCACCGTCATCAATGATGCTCCGATTACATTTGACACGACACAGACCGGCAGCCTCGCATGGGAACCGAAAAATTACGACAATAAGTATGACGGTCCGATGACGATGCGCAAAGGACTGACGAAATCAAAGAACATGATTTCTATACGAATCCTGGATCGCATCGGCCCTCAGTACGCGCAAGACTACATTACCCGCTTCGGCTTTGATGCCGAAAAAAATCCCCCCTATCTGACACTTGCGCTGGGCGCAGGCGCTGTCACTCCTATGCAAATGGCCGGCGCATATGCGGTATTCGCGAATGGGGGCTATAAGATCAACCCGTATCTGATTTCAAAAATCACTGACAGTAACGGCAAATCCTTGTTTCAAGTCAAACCTGACAAAGCAGGTGATGAGAGCTTCCGGGTGATTGATGCACGCAATGCATTCATGATCGACAGTATGTTAAAAGATGTTGTTAAGCACGGTACTGCTATGCGTGCTCTGTCATTGAAACGTGTAGATATTGCTGGCAAAACTGGTACGACGAATGACTCTATTGATGCCTGGTTCGCAGGCTATCATCCTAAGTTAGTAGGTATCGCATGGATAGGTTTCGACAAACCAAAAAATCTTGGCAACCGTGAGACTGGTGGCGGTCTGGCTTTGCCTATCTGGATTGGTTACATGGAAAAAGCACTGGCCAATATGCCCATCGTAGGCCGTGAATTACCTTATGGCGTCGTCACGAATGGCTCAGATTTCCTTTACCATGAATACGCCGACGGCAGCGGCGTGTCCTCAATAGGCGTTGCTGGTGCAGCCGAGCAAAAACCTGTAGGAGAAAAAACTGATGAGCCCGCTAAAAGTGATTTATTTTAGCTTCCGCATGAAGCAAGTCATATCACGCTGATATACGTAGAGTGGCTGCAGCCTGCGTGCTTGAAAGCTCAGATAAAGCAGCAAACAGTTCAGAACCATCTCGGGTATTTAACCAATGCCCGTCTTTAAGGCGATAGTGATAACCACCAGCCTTTGCTGCAATCCAGATTTCCTGCATGGG
>CAIVDH010000423.1 GCA_903904635.1 uncultured Burkholderiales bacterium
GGTGAATGGATGCTTCAACTAGAAGCACTAGAGAGACTATAAAAAATCAGCCACTGAAGCATCATCGTGTGCAGTGCTTCAGTGGCTGAATCAGTGGCTGATTGAATTTAATAACTCAATCGTTTTTCACCACAATAGTCGGAAATTTACTCGACAAGTCTTTCGCTTTCTCAGCCACCTTCACCGCCACCTTACGCGCAATCTGTTTATAAATTTGCGCAATCGGCCCATCCGGATCGGCCACCACAGTCGGCTTACCTGAATCAGTCTGTTCCCGTATAGCCATCGCCAGCGGCAGCGAGCCTAAAAAGTCCACACCAAAATCAGCACACATTTTCGCGCCACCACCTTCGCCGAATATCGCCTCAGCGTGACCGCAATTACTGCAAATATGCATGCTCATGTTTTCAACCACACCCAATATCGGTATGCCGACTTTTTCAAACATCTTCAAACCCTTACGGGCATCCAGCAATGCAATATCTTGTGGCGTCGTGACAATCACCGCGCCTGTGACGGGCACTTTTTGCGAGAGTGTGAGTTGTATGTCACCCGTGCCTGGTGGCATATCAACGATTAAATAATCCAGATCGCGCCAGTAGGTTTGCTCGAGTAATTGCTGCAAAGCCTGCGTCACCATAGGCCCGCGCCAAACCATAGGGTCATCCGGATTAATCATGAAGCCTATAGAGGCAACCTGCAGTCCGTGATTTTCCAGCGGCTCCATGGTTTTGCCATCGTGTGACTCTGGTCTGCCGGATATGCCCACCATCATGGGTTGCGATGGGCCATAAATATCTGCATCAAGTAAGCCCACATTGGCACCTTCAGCTGCCAGCGCCAGAGCCAGATTGACCGACGTAGTGGACTTGCCCACACCGCCCTTACCGGAAGCCACCGCAATAATATTGCGCACATTGGGTAACAATTTCACGCCACGCTGCGCCGAATGCGCAAAAATTTTCGCGTAAACATGCACATGCAGCTTGCCTACGCCATCCAGTTTAGTGAGCGCATCTGTGACCAGATTGCGAATCAGCTCTATCTGAGATTTTGCCGGATAGCCCAGCTCAATATCGAGTGCAACATCAGCGCCATCAAGCGCAATGTTTTTAGCCGACTTGCTAGCCATGAAATCCTTGCCCGTATTCGGATCAATGATTTTTGATAACGCTTCTTTAACAATCTCAACAGTAATGCTCATTTGCTCTCCTGATTTCAAGCCCGACAGTCTAAATCAATACCCTGCGCCACGCTCATCCCTGACCATTAAGGCCGAACACCGACAAAACTTGGGCAAAATTCATTTCATATGTCATTTAAATCTTATTTAAAAGTCCGCTTTTCCTGCTTTAACGCTGATTGACGACCCAAGTATCCCTTAAAATTGTGGCAATTAGCGCAATGACTGAGTTAATATACGGAGAGTTATTTACACCAAAGCAACAACAAAAAGTAATGGCTTATAAAAGCATAATTTTAGAGCACCTACCCTCAACCCTAACCATAAATTCAAGTGAACACCTCATTTGACCTAAACAAAGTTCATCCCATACTGGATGAAATGCGTAATTTGCCCGGTGCTTTACTGCCGATATTGCATGCAGTGCAAGGTGCCTATGGCTACATACCCGATCAGGCAGTGCCGCTCATCGCCGAGAGCTTAAGTCTGTCTCGCGCCGAAGTGCATGGCGTAATCAGCTACTACCATCACTTTCGCCAGCACCCCGCCGGTAAAACGGTGTTGCAGATCTGCCGCGCAGAAGCTTGCCAGTCAGTTGGTTCGGAAGCACTCGCGCAGCATGCCATCAACAGCATAGGCTGCGATTTCCATGAAACCACCAAAGACGGCAGCGTTACATTAGAGCCTGTCTACTGCTTAGGCCAGTGCGCATGCGGACCATCCATCATGATCAATGATGACGTCTACGCGCGCGTCACACCAGAGCGTCTTAACAAACTGCTGGATATAGCCAGGAGCAAAGCATGAGTATCACTGTTTACGTTCCCCGCGATTCCACCGCCATTGCATTGGGCGCCAATGAAGTCGCCGCTGCAATTACTGCAGAAGCAAAAAAACGTAATATCCCGATCAAACTCGTGCGCAATGGCTCGCGCGGCATGTTTTGGTTAGAGCCCTTGGTTGAAGTCGCCACTGCAGACGGTCGCATCGCTTATGGCCCGGTCACAGCAGAAGATGTCGCCGGCTTGTTTGATGCAGAATTTTTAAATGGCGGCAACCATGCGCTTGCCCTTGGCAAAACCGAAGAAATCCCCTTCCTGAAAAACCAGGAACGATTAACCTTCGCCCGCATCGGCATTACCGATCCCATCTCCATAGAAGACTATGTCGCCAACGAAGGCTACGCTGGTTTGCGTAATGCACTGAGCATGACTCAGGAGCAAATCGTCAAAGAAGTCACCGACTCCGGCCTGCGTGGTCGTGGCGGCGCCGCTTTCCCAACCGGTATCAAGTGGAATACCGTGATGAAGGAACAGGCCGCACAAAAATACATCGTCTGCAATGCAGACGAAGGCGATTCCGGCACGTTTTCAGATCGCATGGTGATGGAAGA
>CAIVDH010000424.1 GCA_903904635.1 uncultured Burkholderiales bacterium
GTGCCTGCCTGGCGCACCTGATGAGCGCCACCGAAATGAAAGACATGGTGAACCCCTTCACCGGCAAAGTGCCCAACTTCATACCCGCATGCGACCCGGCAGACCGCAGCCATACTGGCTCCATCGTGATAGAAAAAACCACCGCTAATCCGCCAGGGTCAGCCGTACCTACGGTCACGTCCCAATTAGTCGATGCTGATTTGATCGCTGAAAAAATGGCTCTCAAAATCAGCGTGTGTGACAAGGGCTCTTACGCGGTCAAGGTCGCGGAATTTGAATTCTGAGGTACATCATGGAAGACCGCAAAACCATATCGATTAAAGACCTGAATGTCAGGGAGCTGATGGACAAGGAGGCCAAGTTGGCGGATATTTCGCCCGACTTGCCGCTGCGTAAATGGCTGTATTCCTGGGTGCTGGACCCAGCCATCCCCGGCAACTTTCAGCGTAGTTTTGATAAATGGATTGGCCTACTGATCATTGCCAATCTGTTTAGCCTGATATTCGAAACCGTTCCCGGCATCTACGAGCCTTATAAGGCTTGGTTCGAGTTTTTCGACTTGTTCTCTATTGCCATCTTCACGGTGGAGTACCTGCTGCGCTTTTACTTGTCCGCGGAAGATGCGGCCTTTAAAGGTAAAGTCAGCTCCCGTCTGGCTTATGTGCTCAGCCCGTTTGCCATCATTGATGCGCTGGCTATCGTGCCCTTCTATTTGGTGCGCGTGTTTGGCCTGTCTATCGACTTGCACGTACTCAAGGCACTTCGGATTTTGCGTTTACTGAAGATTTTCCGTATCGTGATCCCGGCCTACTACGAATTTGCCGCTGCTAACCGTGGCCGCACCTTTCGGCAAAAAGTGCATGCCTTGATTTTTGATAGCCCCAATGGCGGGCGCCTCCACGAGATGTTCCAACTCTTTATCGCTGCGTGGGTGCTGATTTCGGTGTTCGCGGTCATTTTTGAGTCGGTACACGGCATTTCTTATTTATTGAATATCGAGTTTGTGATTCTGGATGCGGTGGCGGTCGCGATATTTACGATTGAATACTGCATGCGCATGTATTCCTGCGTGGAGGAACCGGGCTACGAGGGCACTGTCATGGGGCGCTGGCGTCAGGCGAAGTACCCGTCTACTGTGATTGACTTCCTGGCCATCCTGCCCTTCTTTTTGGAAGTGTTTTTGCACCACTTGCTGGATTTGCGATTCTTGCGGGTCTTCCGCCTGACGCGTTTACTTAAGCTCACGCGCGGCAATGACGCCACCGCGACGCTGGTGAGAGTGGTATCTCGCGAGTGGCCAGTGATCGCCGCTGCCGGCTTTATCATGGTTTTGTTGGTGGTGCTAACTGCATCGTTGGGCTATTTGTTTGAATACGAGGCGCAGCCGGACAAGTTTGAAAACATTCCCACCTCGATTTACTGGGCGGTGATTACCCTGGCCTCCGTGGGCTATGGCGATATTTCTCCGGTTACCGTACCGGGCCGGGCTATGACGATTGTGCTGGCCTTCATCGGTATCGGTATCTTCGCGA
>CAIVDH010000425.1 GCA_903904635.1 uncultured Burkholderiales bacterium
GACAATTGATGTTGAAGCAAAAGAAAAATCAAAAAGCTAATTTGTTATCAAGAACAATAGAGCTGGCCACAATAAAGCTGTGCATGTGCGCCGCTCTGAAAAACACGACACATGCTTGATCTAGGCCTGACAAAAATTGCACTGATCGGTGCAGTCGCACTTATCGTGATCGGCCCTGAGAAGCTGCCGGCAGTCGCTCGTATGGCGGGTACCTTATTTGGTCGCGCACAGCGCTACATCAGTAGCGTAAAAGCAGAAGTCAATCGCGAAATGCAAATGGATGATCTGCGCAAAATGCAGGACAACATCCGTGATGCTGCCGGTGCGATTGGAAAGACTGTAGCTGACGATATCGCCGAAGCTGAGCAGGATTTTTCCGAGGCAGTTGCCGAGGCAAATAATGCCTACAGCGGGACTGACTACTGGTCTAATGTGCCCAGCGAAAGTAGTCTTGCTGCCAAAAGCCGTGATTTTCGTAAAAAGAAATTAGCGCAAACATCATCGCTACCCATGTGGTACAAGCGTCAGAGTGGACGTAAATTGCGAGTAATGTCGGGCGCTGCCCGTGTTGCGCGTTATCGTCCTGCCAGTATTAAATCCGTTAAATTTTTTAATTAAATGTCAGACGAAACCACAAAAAGCATGCAAGAGACTTTCATCTCGCACTTGATTGAATTGCGAGTAAGGTTGGTGCGTGCCTCTGTGGTCGTGCTCGCACTGTTCATAGTACTGTTTACTATCTGGCCCGGAGCCGCCACTATTTATGATTGGCTGGCTCAGCCCATGATGCGTGCGTTGCCCGAGGGCTCGAAGATGATAGCTACCGGTGTCATTACTCCTTTCATGGTCCCAATGAAAGTCACCATGATGGCGGCATTCATGCTTTCTTTGCCCTGGGTGCTATTTCAGGTTTGGGCTTTTGTCGCGCCAGGTCTTTATAAGCATGAGAAAAAATTAGTTGCGCCGCTGGTTATCTCTTCATCAATGCTGTTCATTGTGGGTGTGGCTTTCTGTTATTTCTTCGTGTTTGGCACCGTATTCAAATTCATCAATGAATTCGCACCCAAATCGATTTCTGTTGCACCTGATATAGAAAATTACCTCGATTTTGTTTTTACCATGTGCTTGGCTTTTGGCCTGACGTTTGAAGTGCCAGTAGTCGTTGTAATACTGGTGCGCATGGGATTAGTCACGGTAGAAAAACTCAAATCCATACGGCCATACATTATTGTCGGTGCTTTTATCATCGCAGCAATCGTAACGCCACCTGACATCATGAGTCAGTTGTTTCTCGCCATACCTTTGTGCGTACTGTATGAAGTCGGATTACTGATTGCTCCTTTGTTTCAGAAAATGACACAGGCCCCTGAAGAAACTGCTTGATGGCTTTACGGAGTTGGTCCTGCAGCCCGCAGCCATTTCACCAGCGGCGCAGACGATTTGAAATCTGCCAGTAGCAGGCCAGGCAGCTCAGAGGGTGAAATTTTTTTGATATCCACCGTCTTCCACGCAATATAAGTTTTCAACTTCAACTCTTCACTGTGCGGTAAGTCTGCCGCATAACCTTTAGGTGGGCGTAGCAAAGTATCGCCATACTGCAGGCCACCAAAGACGCGATGGAGCTCTTTGTCCTTCAATATTTTTTCTAAGCCTTTAGGGTCTTCAACAATGTGATTGCGAATTGCACGCAGGCGTTCTGCTGGTGGGCGGTATTCACCGCCTGCAATGAATAATTGTCCTTGCGCGTCTATATGAAAATAATACGCAGGACCGCCACCCTGGCTGGGCTTCTTCATACCGCTAGCTGTAATGGCTGCTGAGAATGTCGTTTTATACGGATCACGATCACGTGCAAAACGCAGATCACGATTGATACGGAATAGTGCTTTTTTAGGATTGCACCCAGCGATAGCAGGATCAAATTTTATGATTTCACTGATTAAATTCGTCACCAGATCGAGTAATTCTGCGCGCAAAATATCGTAACGCGGCTTGTTCATCACAAACCATGCGCGGTTATTATTTTCTTCTAGCTCATATAAAAATTGCGTGAGGTCGCGCAGATGCATAGATTTGTCTATTCTTCATGTTGAGGTTGCTTCATGCGCGGACGTTTGCCAACCGTGACATCAATTTTAGCTTCACTAGTTTTGCGCAGTATCGTCATTTTGACTTTTTCACCGGGGCTTAATTGCGCCACCAGATTTAGCATGGAGACGGTATCTGTAACAGGTTTGTCACCGACCGAAATCAGAATGTCACCCTTTTTTATCCCAGCTTTTTCTGCTGGGCCACCCTTGAGTACATCAACAATAACAGTGCCGGTTGATTTTACTAGCCCAAAGGCTGCAACAAGTTCTGGGTTAATGTCTTGCGGTTCCACGCCTACCCATCCCCTAACAACCTGTCCATTTTTTATGATCGACTCCATCACAGTTTTGACAGTGGTGACAGGGATTGCAAATCCGATACCAAGCGAGCCGCCAGTGCGTGAATAAATTGCCGTATTAATGCCCAGCAGATGACCATACGTATCAATTAAAGCGCCACCTGAATTGCCCGGATTAATGGCAGCATCAGTCTGAATAAAATTTTCAAAGGTATTGATGCCAAGATGATTGCGCCCCAATGCAGAGACTATGCCCATTGTTACGGTCTGGCCTACACCAAACGGGTTACCAATTGCCAGGACGACATCGCCAACTTGTGCTTTATCCAAC
>CAIVDH010000426.1 GCA_903904635.1 uncultured Burkholderiales bacterium
ACTTACGATTAGGGAGGTCCCTCAGTTTTTTTCAGCTTCCTCGATATTTGATTCTGTAATGGAATTGATTTCAAGGATCTTCGCAGCAACCTTAGCGCACGCGGTAGCATCCTTTTCCTCAAGCTTTGCAATATCAGCCTCAGAGAACAAAAGCTTCCCCGCTTCATCACAAATTGAGCCAGCCATGGCCACCGCTGTCATAGACTTGGTAGGGTCGCCTTTGTTGCTCATCATTTCGATTCGGTCGCGTAGCTTGGTTGTAAATGGGCGAACGCAAACTTCGCCGCCCCAAGCTTCAACTAGGACGCGATGAATCTTATAGTCCATCGCGCCTAGGATATTATCTCGACTTAGGACCATGATGGAGCGCTTGATGTTGCGTCTACGCCGGTTATCTTGAATGTCATCGAGCAAGTTATCTGTTCACCAGATGAAACATTCACAGGATCGCAGCTTGTACAAATTGCGTTTAATGTGCATGTCCTAGTTGAACCAGTAGCATCCTTGAAAGTAAACACCAATGCGCCGCCTGTCCTAGCATAGGTCGTCAATGGCACGGTAGGGTTTCCGTCTACATTTATTTCAACGGATATTTCTCCAGGATCAAGCAGAGTAGCCGATATAAAACTTTTCATCAAGTTATTGGCCAGTGCTGTAGTTTCAATTGTTTCGCGAGACATGCCCGACCAACTAAACCCCGTGATATCTCCAACCAGTCCTGAGAAAGTGAGTGTTGCTAAACTGCCGTCTGTTGCCGCCATGATGTTGTCCTATAAGTTTTTATTATTATATGTTTATTTGCTGTTCTGCAAAGAACGTTTCTTTTTTGAACCCAAAGACTTTTGGGCAAATTTTTCTATTGCATTTTCGTAATATTTTTTAGCCGCTTGAATTGCGTAGGGTCGATCTGTGTCCATTGCTTTTTTTAGAGCATGGTCGCCTTCAACCATCTTTTTAGACTTGTAATGTTTAAATCCGAACTCCATCGATGCCGGATAGTAGCCCTTTTTATTTTTAGCAGTTTTTGATTCTTCGACAGTTTGGAGATCAAGCTCATTGCGCCTTGGGGTGGATATTCGCCATCCACCGCCTTTAATCCTCTTGATGGATGTGAACATCCTATTTCTTCCAGTGGCCCCAACTCGCATGTTAGACCATGCTGTGGGAAGAACGGTATTTGCGGAAACTTTAAGACCCTTGTTTATTATGCCGTTTTTTTTCTGTGGCCATTTATCAGGAGCTATTTCTTTGGCGATAGAATTTAAAGCCTTGTCAATATCATTGCTGATAAATTTAACGCTTAAAAGTTTAGCCATAATAGGATACTTCCCAGCTCTGAATTAATTCATAAACCGGCTTTTCTGCACCGTCATCTTGATGGGCCTCGCTTGAGGTCTGCAACATAAATCGCCGGATCGTCACATCTTGACCCGTCACGTCAGCGACTGCATGGAATATTTCTTTAACCATCGCGCTGATTTCGTCGCATTGGTCGCTTGTGTTGGAGTGAATGGCAAGATTGAAGTTGTCCAACTGCCAAGAGCCTACGCCGTTTAGATGATAGCTTGGTTCTCGACCATTGACCACATAGGAAATTCTAGGCATAACATCGCCGGTCTTGGAGATCCTAGGAGATATTCTATTCCCGATCAGCAATGCCATATCAATATCGGCCAGCAAGACTGCTCTAATAGCCGCTTTGATCCCCATTTGGCCCCCTATTTTGTTCGACCAAAATTTCCCATTCCATGTTTTTTAACTGGACATTATCAACAAAAAGAATGGTGTAAATCAATTCACCTATTTTAATCCTGTAAGTCTCGTTCAAAGTTTTCTGACCTGACCACCTCATGGTAATCATATTTGTGGCCGTTGTCGATATTTGCTTAGATGCCTCAAGGGTCGAGCCCCTGAGAGCCTTGATACCGACCGTGGCCAAGTAGTCATCTACATAGGAAACAGTTTCTTCACCAGTGGCCGAAACTGACCGCACCGGCTTTTGAAAGATTGCTCGATTGCGAGAGATCCCCGCGCCTTTCATAGCGTGTAAGACTTTAAGGATTTAATTAATTCTTGGACGCCAAATGGAAGCTCACTTGTGATATTGCCAACATTCACCGCCTCACGATTTGCGAACCAATGCCCGACCAATAATTTTATGGCCAAGTTTGCCGTTTTATTTTCAGCGCCAACCGCAAAGCGAACTCGCACGCAATCCTCGCCACTATCTCCACCTGTAGGCCATGACTGGCCATAAGCCAAGCGGATGCCTTGGGATATTAAAGTACCACGTCCCAATGTGTAAACTGTATTTGGTAGTAGAGTGTAAACGCCGCCAACTAAATAATAAATTGAAGTTATTGCAGTGACTGGACCATGCAAGAATTTAAATTCACTATCTGGAAAACCGTCTAAATAAAGATCATACGTACATGCGGAAAGAATCCGGCCCGTGACTCGCTCAATATATTGTTGAGCAGAATCGCCGAACGCTTCCAGCATGTCGTTAAAATAATCATCGTCAACGCTGACTTGCTGTTTGAGATCACACAAGGGGACGGCTGGTTGAGCCGCCCCTGTGTAAATCTCTACTTTGTAGCTATTAAGCAACGATATCGGCTGCTAAACCGGATTTTTTGTACATGCCTTTGCGCACATAGAAAACAACGGCTTCATCTGTGCCAGTCGCGAAAGTCAACGTTGCAGACACATAGCGGTAGTTTACGCCGCTCACGTTGCAATCTTCGCTAGTGATTTCACCAAGAGCCATGTCCCCTACCGCGTCAGGCTGTGCGGCCATCGTGATAGTTTTCAAGGTAACAGGGTTTGCACCGTTTGAAGCGGTCGAACCGCGAATCAAAAAAGTGAGGGCAGATGTCCCAATAGTACGGACGAATCCGACCATGAGGGCCTCAAAGTCCAGCATGTCAACCCATGCGATATTAGTCGCAGTGGTTGCATCGGGATCGAAGTCATAAGCCGTTGGCTTTAATTGTTCTGAAAGCTGAATCATATTAACGGGCTCCAAGGATAACGAATGGGGATTTGGTTGAGCCGGCTTTCGGAGTCAGAACAGATTTCCACCATCCACGGCCGTCATTCATTTTATAAAAACGAAAACAATTTTCGTTATATTCAAAGCGCACGTGGATGCTTTCTTCCGAAGTTGTGGCACCATATTGCCCCACTAAATACTCGCTCCAGTTGATCAACATAATATCGCCGGCTGCGCTTAGAGCGGGGCATTTGTCGGTTACGACCAATGGGCGACCGTAGATCTGGAACATAACTCCCTCAACTGCACTAGGAGTCCAAACGTTTTTATCCGATCCGCCAAGGTCCATAAGCTCTGGTAATACATCATGGTTACACATCCATACCGCGCTTCCGTATCCATAGCATCGGCTCATCATCTTGCCCAAGTTTTTAGCCAAGACAGTATTTGCAGCCTGGGCCGATTCTTTAGCTACTGTGATTAATGCAGGGCTGTTTAAAATGCCTTCGTACTCGCCAACTCCAACACCTGAGATTTTTTCTCTAAATTCTTTTTCGGCAAATTCAGCAGGGAAACCTGCAAGGATAGCAGCGACCGAAGAAGGCGATGCATTCAATAGCTGTTGAGAAACATAGCTTAATCCTGTAAGGTCGTTACATTTCAAGTCGATCTGCTCAAATTGAGCACGCGAGGAAGTCATAGCCGCAAGCTCTTTGCTACGGTAAACAACGGTTCCACCAGTTACGCTTGTCGAGTGATTCTTGTCTACACGGGCGTTAATAGAGATTGATGGGGTTTCCATTGGTATATTACGACATAGACTTGACGTAGGATCACCTTCAGATCCAACTGTGAGCGCTTCACCATGAAGGGCTTTTGGGATGAAGAATCCACCATAGGCGCCATTTGTTCCTGATTGTTCATCGCTCCCAACTGCAGCCAAGAATTTTAAGCGGGCATCATTACCAGCCTGTCCGTGATTCTTTGCGATCACTGCCAACATTTCTTGAGCATGTTTAAAACCAGCCTTAGGGTCGCGTTCAAAACCTTCAGCGCCAACTTCAATGCGGGTCGATGGTTTGGTCAAACGGTTCTGTACAGATGCCAAGCGTGTAGCATTGGCTTCAAGAGTATCGGCTTCATTGAGTTTTGCCTCAATTTGGTCCAACTGTGCGGCGGTGATTTGATCACCGGCTTGAGCTTTGATTTGTGCGGCTTCATCTCTGAGCGCGCGAATTTTTAAAGGCGTCATCTTTTTATTTCCAAAGATAGTTGAATGTTTTTTCGCTTAGACGCCTCATCTTTTGGCGCTCTGGCCTAGTCGCTGAGTTATCTGTGCATTTCGAGATTGTATCATAATCGAAGTTTTGAGGCTTGCAACTACTTGCTCGATTGGTTGTATTGCGTCGATTAAGCCGTGTTCCTTGGCCTTGATTGCCGTATATGTGCGACCGTCTGCGATAGAGTCCAACTTATCCGCTGGCATTGATCGTCCTGCAACTATAGCGCCTTTAAAGATAGCGTTCATAGCGTCTACTTTTTCCTTGAGGTCGCTCAACATTTCCTCAGTTACCGGAGCCCCGTCTGCGAATGCCCCTTTCATGGAGCCGGTAGATACTACATGCACCTTGACACCTTCACGCTCATAAAGGCCGCTCGTATCTTCGACAACTGCGACAACTCCGATTGATCCGATTTCAGCCATTTCGTTAGCGTAGACCATCGAAGCCTGGGATGCTACCCAATAGGCCGCGCTTGCCCCGATGTCATTGATGTAGGCAGTGACTTTCTTTTTAGAGTTTTTGATTTCGTCTGCAAGTTCCTTGGTGCCAGATACCGTTCCGCCACCTGATTCAACGATCAATAGAATTTCTTTAACATCCTCTTGGGCATTGGCCTGTCGAATTAGATACCGCATTCCAACCGTAGATACTCCGCCAAATTTAG
>CAIVDH010000427.1 GCA_903904635.1 uncultured Burkholderiales bacterium
CGTTGAGCGCCGGTTATTACCCCGATGTGCTGATGGCCTGCCGCCGCATCAATGACGGCATGGGCAAGCAAGTGGTGTCGGAAATCCTCAAGCTGATGATCGGCCGCAGCCTGCCGATCAAAGGCGGGCGCGTTTTGATGCTCGGCCTGAGCTTCAAGGAAAACTGCCCGGACCTGCGCAATACCCGCGTGATCGACCTCATCCGCGAGCTGCGCGAGTTCGGCCTGGATGTGGACGTGCATGATCCCTGGGTGTCGGCTGATGACGCGCGCAACGAGTGTGGCCTTGAGCTGATGAAAGCGCTACCGGAGCCCGGCGGTTACCATGCCGTGGTGCTGGCGGTGGCGCATGACCAATACAAAACGCTCGGCGTGGACGCCGTGCGTGCATTCACCGCCCCCGGCGGGGTGATCTACGACATCAAAGGCCTGTACGGTAAAGATGATGTGGATGGCAGGCTGTAATTGCTGAGCGATATGCAGATTAAAAATACTCTTGTAAAAGACGGTGTCTGGGTCGCCTCAACGCAGATGCTTGCTGCGCTGGGAACCTTGGCCGGCGTGCGGCTACTCACCGAATTCATGACCCCCGCTGATTTCGGCGAAATGAGCCTTTGGTTGGGCGCGGTAGCCTTGTTCACCGCAACACTGGCCAATCCGACGATGCAGGCGCTGCTGCGGTTCTACCCTGAATATGCCCAAAGTGGGCAGGATAACGCAGCCCGGAAAGTGGCACGCCATCAAATTGAGAAGCTGCTGCTTTGGTCCTTGCCGTTGATTTTGATGCTGGTGTGGCTGGCATTTGCCAAAGGCTGGACAAGCCTTACGCTCTTATTGCTATTTGCCTTAGTGCTGTGTGTTGATATTGCGCGAATGCAGAATATGGCAGTGCTGAGCGCTTCCCGTAATCAAAAAGCCTATGGCATGTGGCTGGCAGCGGAAGCATGGCTTCGCCCGGCATTTGCGGTTTTTGCTATGTACTTCTGGGGCGTTTCCCTGGTTTCAATATTGGCGGGCTATTTTGTAGCATCGCTCATTCTCTGGCTGGCATTCCGAACCATCGCGCCCAGTGCAGCCGCTAATGCGGAAGCTGCCGATCTGGAATCCATCAGCAAGCGTTTTTGGCACTATAGCTGGCCCTTGCTGCCGTTGGGCTTGGTCGGGTGGTTATCCGGAGTGGGAGATCGCTACATTATTGGTGGCATTTTAGGCATCGCGGATGTGGGCCTTTATGCCGCAGTTTATGGACTGGCCAGCAAGCCAGTGCTGATGATAGGCGCAATCGTTGAAACGACACTAAGGCCTGTCTATCAGCAGGCGGTTGTTTCAGGGGATGAAGTGCTTCAGAAAAAATGTCTTCAAAAGTGGCTCGGCATGCTGATGCTCTGCTCAGGCATTGGATTGACATTGGCATTTTTGATGCATGAATGGCTGGCGAACACATTTCTCGGGCCGGCGTTTAGAAGTGGCTCAACGCTTATTCCATGGCTGGTGCTGGCGCACATTTTGCTCGTTCTGGCGCAGCGTAACGGCCGCATTCTTTATGCGCATTCAAAAACATCGGATTTGGCCAAAGTCGAAACTATTCCAGTAATCTTCGCATTGTTTTTTTCATGGGTCTTAGCAGGCCGCTTCGGGCTGATTGGTGCAGTATCAGCGGTCATCATCGGCTTCGGACTGCAATTACTAATGTCACACGCTTTTTCTCGGAAAGTCGGTGATTCTTTTAATTCGGAAGCCGTAAATTCATGAGTGTAAAACTTCAAAATCAGGATGCACTCGAGTTTCTGCAGGTCAAAGGCCAAATCAAAAGGCAGCGCTGGCTTTATGTGGCCGGCATGTATTTCATGCTTTCATTTTTTTCCTGGTTATTTTCGCTCTTGGCCGGAGATGCGAGTTGGTGGTTACATGGAGTTTGGTGCTTGATGGCGATTATTCCTGCAGTCCTTGTTGGGAAATGGACTTTGAATAATGGCATCTCATCTATTCTCACAGATCATAAAATATTGCTTCTTGCGGCATTCACATTTTATTTCGTTGTCGGGGCGTCATTCCTAACATTTGGCTCAGAAGAGGCCGTAGAGATTGCACTCATTTACTACCCGATAACTGCGATTGATGCGTTAAAAGTTAATTCATTCAATTCACTAGGGTTAGCAATTGCATTGCTTACTGGGGCTTTATTAAAAGGAGAGTGGGTTGTTGGCGGTGCGCGTCGTGCTGCGAAAACTCTGCAGAAAGTCCCATTGGAAGTGGTGCTTCTAATCATGTTTGCCATCAGCCTAGTCGGCGTTACGCTTACCTTTGTGCGTGACCTTCGGCTGACAGAAATCGTTATTCCAGGAATGTTTAACCAGCTTTCCTATCTCTTGCTGTTCACCATATTTGTTGGTTCGGCCTATAGAGGTAAACGGCAGTCCATCCTCATGCTGCTTTCGGTTCTGTCTGTTATTTTGATGATGGCCAAAGGTCTTTTGATTTTCAGTAAGGCA
>CAIVDH010000428.1 GCA_903904635.1 uncultured Burkholderiales bacterium
CTCTTGCAGGGCGCACAATAGCTTGTATGCCTTTCTCGTTTCGCTGGCAAACGGCAATTCATCCGAAACCCCGGCTTAACCCATACAGGTTTGATCTTGTTCGGTGCTATTAGTAAGCCTATATAAGTAGATTTACTGCGCTACCCATCCTCCATCCATATTCCACGCTGCACCGCGCACCTGATTGGCCGCTTCACTACACATAAATACAGCCAGAGCAGCGAGTTGCTCTGTTGTGACGAATTCTCCTGAGGGCTGTTTTTCCAGCAGCAGTTCGCGCTTGGCTTGTTCGGCTGGTATGGCGTGTTGTGCTGCGCGGGCATCGACTTGGTGTTGAACCAGTGGGGTCAGCACCCAGCCAGGGCAGATTGCGTTACAGGTGATGCCAGTCAGTGCTGTCTCAAGTGCGGTGACTTTGGTGAAGCCCACAATCCCATGCTTGGCAGCGACATAGGCAGATTTTTGTGCGGACGCGACTAGCCCGTGCGCGGAGGCGATGTTGATGATGCGCCCCCAGTTTTTTTGTCGCATGGCCGGCAGTGCCAGCCGCGTTGTGTGAAATGCCGAACTCAAGTTGATGGCGATGACGGCATCCCAGCGCTCTGGCGGGAAGTCTTCAATATTGGCCACATGCTGTATGCCTGCGTTGTTAATCAATATATCTACGCCGCCCATTTGCAGTGCAGCCTGGCTCATCATCTCTGCAATGTCGGCGGGTTTGGACATGTCGGCAGGGTGATAGTAGGTTGCAACTCCGTGGATGCTTGCAGTGTTTTTCTGCAGCTCGGTAATCATTACAGCATCGCCAAAGCCATTGAAGATGATATTGGCGCCTTCTGCAGCGAGTGCATGAGCAATGGCCAGCCCTATACCGGAGGTTGAGCCGGTGACTAATGCGGTTTTATCTTGGAGTTGTCGGTTCTGCATGTTATGACCTTAGGTGAAAATTGATGTTGAGCTCTTGATAATTTTAGGTCAATAGCCCAGTAAAATGCGTGTTCATCGCCATTACTTTTATAGATTGCGCAAAATGACCCAGCCTCTAAGTAAATCAGTTCAATGCATCTCCCCAGCCGGTTTGCATCATATGGCTTATCGCGAGTGGGGTGATCCTGCCAATCCTGAGGTGCTGGTTTGTGTGCATGGTGTGACCCGTGTGTCAGATGATTTTGATCATCTGGCAGGCGCACTGTGTGACCGCTATCGGGTGATTTGCCCTGATGTGGTGGGGCGTGGTCGTTCTTCCTGGCTGGCTAATCCGCAGTTTTATCAATTGCCGCAGTATGTCAGCGATATGGTGAGTTTGGTGGCGCGTCTTGATGTGCCCAAGGTGGATTGGTTTGGTACTTCCATGGGTGCATTAATAGGTATGGGTCTGGCTGCCTATGCTGATACGCCTATACGCAAAATGGTGATGAATGATGTTGGCCCAAATTTAAATTATGCCGCATTGATACGCATAGCCGAGTATATGGGGCGTGAGGTCAGCTTTGCGACTTTTGAGGAAGGCGTGGAATATATACGCACTATTTCTGCTACGTTCGGCACGCATACTGATGAAGAGTGGCGCAAACTCGCCGGAGATGTATTGCGTCGTAAAGAAGACGGTAGTTGGAAACGTCATTACGATCCGGCTATTGCGATGGGTTTTAAATCACTGACCGAAGAGAGTGCCAAGCAGGGTGAAGCAGCGATGTGGGCAGCTTACGATGCGATACGCTGCCCTGTGATGCTGGTGCGTGGCAGTGAGTCCGATTTGTTGACACCTGAAACGGCTGCCGATATGACTAAGCGTGGTCCGCATGCCGAGCTGGTTGAGCTTGCCGGTATCGGTCATGCGCCGACCTTTATGCATGATGACCAGATCGCAATTGCACGCCGCTTCTTTTTGGGATAAGCATGGTTTCGCAGGCAGTCATGTTGGACGGTGATGATCAACTGTGCGCAGGTTTGCGCGCAGAGGACGTGGCCAGACTATTGCAGGCGTTCGAATTTGTAGATCAAACCTATGCTTCTCGTACTGTACCGACTGGTCAGGCAGCGTTGGCATTTGCGCGTGGTGTGGTCGCTTGTCTTGCTTCATTAAATGCAGATGTTGATACGCGGATTGCCGGTGTATTACTGGAGCTGCCATTTTTTGATGAGCAGCGTGCTGCGCAAATTGAATCGCGCTTTGGTAAAGAGATCGCCGATCTCGTTACTGGCATTCGCCAGCTGATGCGTTTGCATGAAACTGCCAGCTTGCAGGTGGAGCCTGCAAAAAATAAAACTTCTGCGGTGAGTCAGATAGAGACGCTGCGCAAGATGACGCTGGCAATGGCGACAGATATGCGGGTAGTGTTAGTGCGACTGAGTTCGCGCTTAACTACGTTACGTTATTTTGCTGAACAAAAGCTGGAAAATGAAACGACACTGCGTTACGCGCGCGAGAGTTTTGATTTATATGCGCCGCTGGCCAACCGGCTTGGTATCTGGCAGCTGAAGTGGGAGCTGGAAGATCTTTCTTTTCGTTTTGTTGATCCGGCAGGCTATAAAAAAATTGCAAAAATGCTGGAAGAGCGAAGGGTCGAGCGGGAAGGTTTTGTTGACAAGGCGATTGCCCGCTTGAAGAGTGAATTGGAGGCCGATGGCATACGTGCAGAAGTGTTCGGCAGACCCAAGCATATCTACAGCATATGGAGCAAGATGCAGGGCAAGTCGCTGGATTTTTCGCGTCTGCATGGTGTGCGCGCTTTTCGTGTGATCGTCGACGATGTTAAATCTTGCTATGCGGTCTTGAGTATTGTGCAAAATATCTGGACGCCTGTACCTGAAGAATTTGATGATTACATCGCGCGCCCAAAATCAAACGGCTATCAGTCGTTGCATACTGTGGTGATGGCTGAAGATGGTCGTACGCTTGAAGTTCAGATACGGACGCAAGAGATGCATCATTTTGCTGAATATGGCGTAGCAGCACATTGGCGTTATAAAGAAGGCAGTGGGGCTAATCCCAATCAGCAGTACGATGAAAAAATTGCCTGGTTGCGTCAGCTGTTAGCCTGGAAAAGCGAGATGGTGGATGTGGTGGTCGGGCAGGATGACACCGAGCGACAGTGGGTTCAGCAGTTAAAAGCAGCAACGCTGAATGATCGCATCTATGTATTGACGCCGCAGGCACGAGTGATTGAATTGCCGATGGGTTCTACGCCGATTGACTTTGCTTATCATTTGCACAGTGATGTAGGTCATCGCTGCCGAGGTGCAAAAATTAATGGTGTGATGGTGCCGCTAAATACGGCATTAAAAAACGGTCAGACTATAGAGATTATTACTGCCAAGGGTGAGGCTTTTGCAAAAGGTCCGGCAGGTCCTTCGCGCGACTGGCTTGCTGATGGTTATACCGCTAGTTCGCGCACTCGTTCAAAAATCCGTGCCTGGTTCAATGCCGTTGAGGAGGCAGAAACGCTATCGCATGGCCGCGCTCTGCTGGAGAAAACGCTACAGCGTGAAGGCAAGACGGCTGTCAATCTTGAAGATTTGGCCAATCGATTAGGCTTCCCTAAGTTGGAAGAATTGCTGCTATCCGTAGGCAAGGACAGATTCAGTCTTCGGCTAATTGAGCAGGCTCTACATGCCGATGATCCCCATCGCGCGCCTGCGCCTAATCCTGATGATGCTGTGCTGCCACGTAAGAGTCGCGCTTCTAGCGTCACGCAAGGTGGGAAATCTGGGGTGCTGGTGTTGGGCAGTGAAGGTTTGCTAACGCAAATGGCTCGATGCTGTAGGCCCGCGCCACCCGATCCTATTGTCGGTTTTATTACGCGCGGTAAAGGCATCTCCATACACCGCACCAGCTGCAAAAATTTTGCAGAGATGCAGTTGCGTGCGCCGGAGCGCATGATTCAAACCGAGTGGGGCAACCAGAATTCCGATACGGTTTATCCGGTAGATGTGTTGGTGCTGGCTATGGACAGGCAAGGTTTGCTAAGGGATATTTCCGATATTTTCTTGCGTGAGAAAATTAATGTAATCGGCGTGTCTACACAAAGCAGCAAGGGGCAGGCGCATATGTCTTTTACTGGCGAGATTTCATCTACGGCGCAATTGCAGCGAGCACTGGCGTTTATACAAGAGGTGCAAGGTGTGCAAGAGGTTAAAAGACGATGAAGAGTTTGTATGGTTGAAGTCACCTTGCTATGGTTTGTCCTCTATTGAGTAGTCTGCTCGAATTACCTTTTCAAATGATTAACGAAAGCGCATGACTTGCCAGAGCTGTTCGCAGTACTGGCGCGCGATTGCAAAGCTGGCTATAATCTCGCTTCTTTAGGCGCGTAGCTCAGCTGGTTAGAGCACTACCTTGACATGGTAGGGGTCGTTGGTTCGAGTCCAATCGTGCCTACCAACACAGATGCAGGCTTTTTTATAAGAGCGAGAAAGGCAACCTGGTTATGACACCGCGAACTAGCATTATCCCGCTGGTTACACGACGCTAGTCCGGTTATCTTTTTGTATGCAGTGAGAAAACGCGGCTAGTCCGCGTTTTTTTTCGTCCGCAAAATATTGCGGCATTCTTAAAAGCAGGAGCAGATGATGGTTTCAATCCGACTTCCCGATGGTTCGCAGCGACAATTCGATGCGCCCGTTACAGTGGCCCAGGTGGCGGCATCCATAGGCGCTGGACTGGCCAAGGCCGCCTTGGCTGGTAAGGTCAATGGCACGCTGGTCGATACATCGTATCTGATAGAGCAGGATGCCGATCTGGCGATCGTGACGGATAAGGACGCCGATGGTCTGGAAGTTATTCGTCACTCGACTGCGCACTTGTTGGCTTATGCAGTCAAAGAGTTATTCCCTGATGCACAGGTGACGATAGGCCCTGTGATCGACAATGGCTTTTACTATGATTTTTCCTATAAGCGCCCGTTCACGCCAGATGATCTGGAAGCCATAGAAAAGAAAATGACAGAGCTGGTCAAGAAAGATGAAGCCATCACACGCAAGGTGTTGCCGCGAGATGAGGCAGTGGCGTATTTCAAATCCATAGGGGAAGCGTACAAAGCAGAGATTATTTCTTCTATCCCTGCCAAGGAAGACGTTTCACTTTATACCGAAGGTAAATTTACCGATTTGTGCCGCGGCCCGCATGCGCCTTCAACCGGTAAGCTGAAAGTATTCAAGCTAATGAAGCTGGCAGGCGCTTATTGGCGCGGTGACTCTAAAAATGAAATGCTGCAGCGTATTTACGGTACGGCATGGGCTAAGAAAGAAGAGCAGGACGCATACCTGCACATGCTTGAAGAAGCCGACAAGCGTGACCATCGTAAGCTGGGGCGTTTGCTTGATCTGTTTCATTTTCAGGAAGAAGCACCGGGTCTGATTTTCTGGCATCCCAAGGGTTGGACAGTCTGGCAGCAGGTTGAGCAGTACATGCGCCATGTTTATCAAGACAATGGTTATCAGGAAGTCAAAGCACCGCAAATTTTGGATCGCTCACTGTGGGAAAAATCCGGGCATTGGGATAACTACAAAGACAATATGTTTACGACCGATTCTGAGAATCGTGCGTATGCATTAAAGCCTATGAATTGCCCTGGGCACGTACAGATTTTCCGCGCGAATATGCATTCATATCGTGAACTGCCGCTGCGCTATGGTGAGTTTGGTCAATGTCATCGCAATGAACCATCAGGTTCATTGCATGGAATGATGCGGGTGCGGGGTTTTACGCAGGATGATGGCCACATCTTTTGTACTGAAGACCAGATTTTGGATGAATGCGTTGCCTTTACTGCGTTGTTGCAGAAGGTTTACCGCGATTTTGGTTTTACTGAAGTCATTTACAAGGTTGCTACGCGTCCTGAAAAACGCGTTGGTTCCGATGATTTGTGGGATAAAGCTGAAAATGCGTTGATCGAGTCATTAAAGCGTTCGGGGTGTGAATTTGAGATTTCACCGGGTGAGGGCGCATTTTATGGTCCCAAGGTTGAATACACATTGAAAGACGCGATCGGTCGTACTTGGCAATGTGGCACGATACAGGTGGACTTCTCTATGCCTGTGCGGCTTGATGCTGAATATGTCGCAGAAGACAATAGTCGCAAGGTGCCAGTCATGCTGCACCGGGCCATACTGGGTTCGCTAGAACGTTTCATTGGTATGTTGATAGAAAATCACGCCGGTGCGCTGCCTTTATGGCTCGCGCCAGTACAAGTTGGTATTTTGAACATCTCGGAAGGTCAGGCTGATTATGCACAAACGGTGACGCAAAACCTGAAAAAACAAGGGTTTAGAGTGCAGACTGATTTGCGTAACGAGAAAATAACCTATAAAATACGCGAGCATTCGGTTCAGAAGTTGCCTTATATAGTTGTTATTGGTGACAAAGAACGGGATGCAAACACAGTGGCCGTGCGTGCACGAGGCAATGTCGATCTGGGTGTAATGTCCATCGATATGTTGGCAGAACGTCTCCATCAGGAGATCGCAGCCAAGGCCTGACGGATCAGCCGTCGGGTTTACCTTGTCGCAGAAGCACGGCTTAATTATTGGATTTTTGAGGATACTGCAATAGCTACTGATAAGTCGCACCGTATCAACGGTGAAATAACTGCCCCCCAGTTGCGCCTAGCCGGCGTGGAAAATGAACCCTTAGGTATCGTCAGTCTCGCCGACGCTTTTCGTTTAGCTGAAGAAGCTAACGTTGATCTGGTCGAGATCGCTCCTACTGCTGAGCCACCTGTCTGTCGTTTGATGGACTACGGCAAGTTCAAATACCAGGAACAAAAGAAGGCGCACGAGGCTAAGCTTAAGCAAAAAATCGTATTGGTGAAGGAAGTTAAATTCCGTCCTGGTACTGATGACGGCGACTACAACATCAAGCTGCGTAATCTGATCAAATTTCTTGATGATGGCGACAAAACCAAGATTACGTTACGTTTCCGTGGTCGTGAGATGGCCCATCAGGAATTCGGTATGCGAGTACTTGAGAGACTGAAAGTGGATCTTGAGCCTTTTGGCCAGATTGAACAGTTTCCAAAAATGGAAGGTC
>CAIVDH010000429.1 GCA_903904635.1 uncultured Burkholderiales bacterium
CAAAAGGTAGACAACTTAGTGACTGACTATCAATCTAGTACATGCAATAGTCGCGCGCATGAATTCAAATCAAGAACGCACGAAGTTTAGCGAACGACTGCAGCAGGCTTTGCAGAGCGCTGAATATTCTGCAGACAGCCCTACTCAACTCGCGCGTGAATTTAATTTGCGCTTCTCTGGCCATCCCGTGACGGTGCATGCCGCACGCAAATGGTTACAGGCTGAATCCATACCCACACAAGAAAAATTACGCGCATTAGCAACTTGGCTCAATGTGCCTGCGGAATGGCTGCGCTTTGGCAGTGGCAACAACACAAATGAAGGTGGTGCTGAAAATGCACCCATTGGGCGGGACGCAAAAATTTTGTCCGGCCTGCAACAGCTTAATGATCATCAGCGCGAACTCGTACATGAGTTTATACGGCTGCTGATACGCATGGAACGCAAAAAATAAACGATGAAATTTTTAATTAGTTTTATTAATTTATTGATGCGTTTGGTATGAGTTGATTGCTTCACCTGGCCAAAAAATTAGTCATGCATCGGTGTCGTATATTGGACAGATTATTTTCCGCTCTAAAGACATCCCAAAATCAACGTTAACGCCTGCTCCATTTCCTGCTGATTGCTATTAATCGTCAGTTCGGGTTTAACAGGCGCCTCATACGGACTATTAATCCCCGTCATATTCGGCAACTGCCCGCTGCGCGCCTTTTTATAAAGCCCCTTGGGATCGCGCTGTTCACACACCGTAAGCGGCGTATCGACATACACTTCAATAAAATTCTTTTCCCCTATCAGTTCGCGCGCCATCTGCCGCTCGGCACGAAATGGGCTGATGAAAGCCGTCATCACGATCAGCCCGGCATCCATCATCAGCTTAGCTACCTCTGCTACGCGGCGTATATTTTCCACGCGATCGGCATCGGTAAAGCCTAAGTCTTTATTAAGACCCTGACGGATGTTGTCGCCATCCAAAATGTAAGTGTGTTTGCCTTGTGCGTTGAGTTCTTTTTCCAGCGCATTGGCTATCGTCGATTTGCCTGAGCCAGACAATCCGGTAAACCAGATCACTTTGCCTTGGTGGCCATTTAGCTGCTCGCGATCTTCGCGCTTAATCGAGAGCGCCTGACGATGCACATTCTGTGCGCGGCGCAGGTTATGACGAATCATGCCGACTGCTACGATGAGGTGACTGAACTTATCCACCAGCATGAAGCCGCCCAGCGTGCGCGAATGCGCATAGTCATCGAACACTAACGGCTTGCTCATCGCCAGATTAGCCGCCGCAATATCATTACGTTCGAGTTGCCGACATGAGGCATGCGCCTGCGTATCAACATCAATCCGATATTTCAAGGCGGTGATGCTGGCACTGGCCCACTGGGTGGCGAGTTTAATTTCGTACGTTCTGCTGATTAAACCCGGCTCATCCTGCAGCCACACCAACGTGGCCTCGAACTGATCCGTCATCTCCAGTGGCTGATCTGCTCTGGCAATCACATCGCCTCGCATCGCATCAACATCACGGTCTAACACCAGCGTGATCGCGTCGCCTGCGCAGGCTGTTTGTAAGTCTGCATCGGCCGTAATGATGCGTTCTATCTTTGCCACTTGCCCCGAGGCGGTTACTCGCACTTCGTCACCTACAGCGAAAGCACCCGAGGCTAGCGTGCCTTGGTATCCCTGCAAGCTGGTATTCGGAAAACTAGTATTCGGACGGATTACCGATTGCACAGGAAACACTGCCTTGATCGTAGTCTGCGGATTGCCTTGGAAGCTTACGAGTACATCCATCAAACTGGGACCCGGATACCAGGGCATGCGTGCCGAGCCCGAAGTGATGTTGTCGCCCTTGAGTACCGACAACGGTATGGCAGTGATACCTGCTACACCCAGAGATTCGGCCAACGCTTGAAATTCTGCCACGATGGCGTCAAAGCGCTGATGATCATAGGCCACCAAATCCATCTTGTTGATGACTAATATGATGTGGCGCATGCCTGCCAGCGTAATCAGGTTGGCGTGGCGTCGGGTTTGCATCACGATGCCCTGCTGCGCATCAATTAGCAGCAGCGCCGCATCAGCGGCTGCAGCTGCGATGAATAATTTGCTGGTGTTTTGCTCATGACCAGCGATGTCGGCAATGATGAACCTGCGTCGGGGTGTGGAAAAAAAATGCTGAGGCAGTTCATCTGACTGATTTAACGGCATAGCGAGATCTGCGCCCTTGCCTGCTCTGTCTTGCGGTTTGGTATCCGCTTGCTGATATTCGCGCTGCATGCGTTCGATCAGGGTGCGCTTGCCGCTGGCGATACTGCCGCAGATAATTAAGCGCTGCACATCTTGCTGTGCTTGCTGCGCCACCCATTCAGCTACTGAAGAAAATTTGTGCGCATCAACACCAATTGAGCTGATTTTTTTAGTTCGTGCCATCAGGAATAGTCCTCCTGTTTTTTCTTTTTCACGTTGATTTTGTTCTTGTTATTGTCGGTTTTACGATCCTGCTGCGCATTAATAATTTCCAGCAAAATATCGTCCAGCGTGTCCGCCTCAGACTCCACTGCGGTTGTAAGCGGATAGCATCCCAGATTGGGGAAACGCACTTTGCGTATCTGTATTTTTTCGTCGGGCAGCAGCCGGCAACGCGTATCGTCCACCAGCATGATCATGTCAGGTCGTATCACCACGGCTCTGGGTCTGGCGAAATACAGCGGCGCGATGGGAATTTTTTCCTGATAGATGTAGTGCCAGATATCCAGCTCGCTCCAGCCAGATAACGGATATACGCTTAGGCAGTCGCCCGGTTTTTTACGGTTGTTATAGAGGTTCCAGAGTTCTGGCTGCTGGTGATTTGATTCACGCTGATCACTATCGAAAACCACGTCGAACTTGTCATGTTCCAGCACTTGCCTCAGGCCTTCGGTTTTGAAGATTTCGGCAGTCAAAGCAGCACTATGGCCATAAGGATTAATGTTGTTTTTACTTGCTTGCGGGGCGGTGTGCACCAGCATTTTCATACCACATTCGCTTGCTGTCACATCAC
>CAIVDH010000430.1 GCA_903904635.1 uncultured Burkholderiales bacterium
CAATACCACAACGATAAAAACTGGAGAGTTATGAAAGCCGTCGTATGCAAAACCTGGGGTCTGCCAGAAACACTGATTATTGAAGAGCAAGCAGATCTGACACCTGCTGCAGGCGAGATCGTCATCGACATCATGGCCGCAGGTGTAAATTTTCCCGATGTGCTGATCATACAAAACAAATATCAGTTCAAGCCGCAGCTACCCTTCACACCCGGTAATGAGCTTGCAGGCACGGTGCATGCAGTCGGCGCTGGCGTAACAAATTTCAAACCGGGCGATCGCGTGTTTGCGTTCGTGCCGCAAGGCGCATTTGCGCAGCAGGTTGCCGTAGCTGCAGAGTCAGTTTTGCCTATGACAGACGGCATGGATTTTGACACTGCCGCTGCCATTACACTCACCTATGGCACATCGCATCATGCCGTAGTCGACCGCGCGCAATTAAAGGCAGGCGAAACCATGCTGGTGCTGGGTGCAGCAGGCGGCGTGGGCCTGGCGGCTATTGAAATCGGCAAGGCATTGGGCGCTCGCGTTATCGCTGCGGCCTCTAATGATGAAAAACTCGCTGTCTGCAAAGAACATGGCGCTGATGTACTGATTAATTACACCACCGAAGATTTACGTGCTGCGATCAAGGCCGCCACCAATGGCAAAGGCCCTGATGTGGTGTATGACCCGGTAGGCGGCAGTTATACCGAGCCGGCATTTCGCTCCATCGCATGGCGTGGCCGTTATCTGGTGATTGGTTTTGCCAATGGTGAAATTCCGAAATTGCCGCTTAATCTGCCATTGTTAAAAGGCGCTTCATTAGTGGGCGTATTCTGGGGCGAATTCGCCAGTCGCGAGCCGGCACACAATGTCGCTGCCATGCATGAATTAATGAAATGGCTAAGCGAAGGCAAAATTCGTCCGCATATTTCAGCGCGCTATGCATTAGCGGATACACCACAGGCTTTGATCGATATGGCTTCGCGCAAAGTCACTGGCAAGATCGTCATCTTGCCGCGTAATTGAAAACGCTTAGCCATGGCTAAAGTTTATGCAATTGGTGGCGTCACACCCGTTATTGATCCTACAGCGTATGTGCATCCCACTGCGGTTCTGATTGGTGACGTTATCATCGGGCCGCGCTGCTATGTGGGGCCCGGTGCGTGTCTGCGTGGCGATTTTGGTCGGCTGATTATGGAAGAAGGGTCTAACCTGCAAGACACCTGTGTGGTGCATGGATTTCCCGGCAGCGATACCGTCATTGAAGTGGATGGCCATATAGGCCATGGTGCCGTGATACATGGCGCAAGAGTGGGGCGCAATGCATTGGTGGGCATGAATGCCGTTGTGATGGATGGTGCCGTGATTGGTGAATCTTCCATCGTCGCTGCGATGTCATTCGTTAAAACCGGTATGCAAATACCACCGCGCAGCCTGGTTATGGGCATGCCGGCAAAAGTGGCGCGCACACTTTCTGATGAAGAAATCAAATGGAAGAGTCGCGGCACGCGTGAATATCAGGAGCTTGCCATACGCTGCCTGCAAGGCATGGAAGAAGTTGAACCATTGACTACTGTTGAGCCTGACCGCAAGCGATTGCGGCTGGAAAATCCGCATGATTTAGTTAAGCCGAAAATGCCAGGCGCGCAGTGATGTTGCATCAGCATTTATAAGGAGTCGCATGAACTATCAGACTATAGAAATAACCCACAGTGGCATGGTTGCCACCATCTGGCTTAACCGCGCAGAAGTACGTAACGCATTCAATGAAGTCGCCATCACTGAAATTACGCATGCGTTTCGTGCGCTCGATAAGGAACGCGAAGTACGCGTGATCGTGTTGGCGGCTAAGGGACCGGCGTTTTGTGCAGGCGCTGATCTGAATTGGATGAAAAAAATGTCAGGCTATAGCGACGCAGAAAACCTCGCTGATGCTGCCGCACTGGCCGATATGATGCATACGATTTATAAATGCACCAAGCCGACTGTGGCGCGCATACAGGGAGATTGCTATGCCGGTGGCATGGGTTTGGTTGCTGCTTGTGATGTCGCCGTGGCGCATGAATCTGCGGGTTTTTGTTTGTCTGAAGTGCGGCTGGGTCTGATACCTGCGACGATTTCACCGTATGTAATACGCGCTATAGGCGAGCGCGCATCGCATCGTTATTTTCTGACTGCAGAACGGTTTGATGCTGCGCAGGCCAAGAGCATGGGGCTGGTACATGAAGTGGCTGAAGGTGAAAGCCTTGATCATATGGTTGATGCAATCGTGCAGTCTCTGCTTACCTGCAGCCCGTATGCTATGGGCGAAGCCAAGCGTTTGCTGCATGATATTGCGAACGAACCCATAGAGCAGCACTTAATTGCCGATACTGTGCGACGCATCGCTGAAATACGCGCGTCCAAAGAAGGACAAGAAGGCGTGCAGGCTTTTCTGAATAAACGCAAGCCGTCCTGGCTGACAGATCACACGCATGAATCCTGATTCTCCGTTGCTGCAACAACTGCAGCAACAACTCGCCAGACTCGATACGCAGCAATTGCGTCGCACGCGTCGCACGACCGAGTCACCCTGTGCACCGCAGCTGCAGGTGGATGGCAAAGCCTTGCTGGCATTTTGCAGCAATGATTATCTGGGGCTGGCATCGCATCCACGCATTGTTGAGTCAATCCGGGAGGGCGCATTGATGTATGGCGCAGGCAGCGGCGCATCGCATTTAATCAGTGGTCATTCCCGAGCTCATGCGTTGCTGGAAGAACGTCTGGCAGGTTTGTTTGATGCAAATTTAGTTGACGCGCGTGCGCTTTATTTCAGCACCGGCTACATGGCCAATCTGGCGGTGCTGACTGCGATGGCGGACAAGGACACGGCGATTTTTTCTGAAGCGCTTAATCATGCTTCCTTAATCGATGGCGTGAAGCTCTCACGCGCGCAGGTAACTATTTATCCGCATCAGGATCTGCACCAACTCGAAGCCATGCTCACTGCTAGTCAGGCTGCTAAAAAACTGGTGGTCACGGACAGTGTGTTTAGTATGGATGGCGAGATTGCACCGCTGCCGGCTTTGCTGGCTTTGTGTGAGCGTTATGGTGCATGGCTGGTGGTCGATGATGCGCATGGATTTGGTGTGCTGGGTGAGCAAGGTCACGGCGTGCTGGAGCATTTTGCTTTGCGCTCGCCCAATCTGATTTATATGGGCACACTGGGCAAGGCCGCCGGTGTCAGTGGCGCCTTTGTTGCTGCGCATGCCAGCGTGATTGAATGGCTGGTGCAGCGGGGGCGCACGTATATTTATACGACGGCAGCAGCACCTGCCTTAGCGCATGCGTTATTGACCAGCATAGATATCATCACGGGGTGCGAGGGCGCGGCATTACGTTTGCATCTGCGGCAGCTGATTATGCAATGGCGTGCTGCGATACATACCCGTCATTGGAAATTGCTGCCATCAACTACGGCTATACAGCCTATCGTGATAGGCGGCAATCAGGCTACGCTGGATGCGGCTGCTGCGTTGCGTGAGCAGGGCATGTGGGTGGCGGCGATACGCCCGCCTACTGTGCCAGCAGATACCGCGCGGCTGCGCATTACTTTATCGGCTGCGCATACCGGCGAGCAGATTGTGCAGATCGCTGCTACGATCAATCAACTAGACAGCTAATTTAATTAACTAATTCAATTAACTAATTAAATTAACTAATTCAACAACAAATTCAACCCTCATCATTCATGACACTGAAATTTTCCTGTTTTGTTACCGGCAGCGATACAGGCGTAGGTAAGACGCTGATATCTGCCGCCTTATTGCATGCACTGGGACGCACCGGTTTGTCGGCAACGGGTGTGAAACCACTTGCTGCGGGCTCGGAGTTGATCAATGGTGAGTGGTTCAATGAAGATGTGGCGATGCTGGCGGCGCACTCTGGCACCCAGTTGCCGCGTGAATTAACCACACCTTATTTGTTGCGTGAGCCTGCAGCGCCGCATATTGCTGCTGCGCTGGAGCATGTGCAAATTGATCCGGCCAGGCTTTTGCTCGCGTATCAGCAAGTCGCGCAGATG
>CAIVDH010000431.1 GCA_903904635.1 uncultured Burkholderiales bacterium
GATGTAAGGATCAAGCTTAAGAAGGGTAACTTTGAGGCCACGCGATTCTAAAATCGCAGCCAGTGACGCAGCGGCTATCCCTTTACCAAGGGATGAGACAACGCCGCCTGTGACGAATACAAACTTAGTCATTGCAGTAGGTGCCAAAAGGCACTAGCGGGAAATTCGAATTATACCGCAAAGAACTGCCCTGAATTCTGATTAGCCTGGCTATTTAACCGGATAAACCTATCTCACCAGTTCGGGGGCAAGACGGCAGCGCCGTAGACAGCAGATACGAACGGCCTGGTTATGGCTACGCCGCCAGCGGCCTGGCGAGACAGGCTTTTAATGGCGAAATGAAATCGTAAGCCGCAACATGTCCTGTCGGCCAGCCAATGCAGACAATCCGGCTATCTCGTTGCTACGCCGGATAAAAGACACGCGCAAGCCCCATAGCGGGGCCTGCCATTGCATGCCTGCCTCGAATTCTCCGGTCCACCGCTTAGGCGCGACTGTACGCGCATCATCATCAGAAAAAAGGCCGCCTTGCAGCGTCGCATCATAGCCGACAGCACGTATTGCGCCCCGCAAAAATGCATAAGTCAGGCTGCTTGTTGCAACTGTTTGCAACTGCCCCGCCCGCAGGCTGGCCTCAGCAGTCAAATCCGTAAAGATATTGCCCAGCCTCATACTGATGCCCGGCCTGACATCCAGCCACCGCGCCAGCTTCCAGTATGGCGCCCTGCCGCCGGCATGCATTACCACACCCCCCTCGTTACCCAGCTGGGTACTCCAGCCGCGTGGGCGAGGCTGCCTCAAGACACGGTGTATGAATTCCTGCGTTGCTGCTCCGCCGGCACAAGGGCCTAGACAACCTATATCCAGTCCTATAGCTGTTTCGCTACCGTCATCGGCTTCGCTGCGCATCATGAAGCCGCCATATAGCCAGCCTGCATAAGGATGATCTAATCGTGCAATCTGTTGCGGCTCCAGCCTGACATCTGATGTGGTGTAAAGCTGCTGACCAACACGCCAGCCCGTACTGCGCCAGCCTTGATTTGTACGCAAGCGGTAATGACGCGAATAGCGCATGCCGCTAGTGTAAAAACCATCTTTTTGCGTGAGTAGTAATGAGTCATTCTCAAAATCGAAAAAATCAGTAACCGTTCCCTTGGTCTTTATTGCTTCGAGCTCGCTATCAGACCAGACTGGTACTTCGGCTAAAACCGGAGAGTGCGCCAGCCATAGAAAAAATATGATGAATATGAGTTTCATGAAATGGCGCGTGCAATCAAAAAGCCGGGGCTAAAAAACTAGCATTGGCATCTGCATCGGACTTAGCGCTGCCGCAAACTCTGCTCAATAATTTAACGCGCGTGCCAATAGCGCGCTTGTTCAACGCGATATTCCGTGACCGTGAGTGCATCATGCATTTCAATAAATAAAGCACCCGACTCATCCGTTCGTAATCGCCGTATTCCCAGTGCCTGATAGCGCGCAAAAACTTCAGACTTGGGATGCCGATAGCGATTGCGATACCCAACCTGAAATAGCGCAATCTCTGGTGCTACCGCTTGCAGAAAGGGCAGCGTCGATGAAGTGCCACTGCCATGATGCGGAGCCAGCAGTACATCCGCTTTCAGTCGTTGCGGCATGCGTTCTAAAAGTGCACGCTCTTGAGCCGACTCGATATCTCCGGCGAGCAAAACGGATTTGCCGCCATAGCTAATCTTCAAGGTACAGCTGCGCGCATTCGGCCGCAGGCTGGCAATCGCATAGCTGTCCGCTGTCGGTTGCAACATCTCGAATTGCACACCATCCCATGACCAGCTCTGACCGGCTACGCAGGCATGATGATTCGGTGCACGCTCAACGATTTGATGCGATACCGGCAAAGAAGAAGATACCCAGCCTATATTTACACCGCTGAGCAAAGACAAGGCACCACCTGAATGATCGGCATCGCTATGAGAAATCACCATTGCATCAAGTCTAGCTATACCTCGTGCGCGCAGATAAGGCAGTAGCACACGACTGGCGCTGTCACTATTGCCTGAATAAGATGGGCCGGTGTCATATAACAAGCGATGCGTCGCTGTTTCAATCAGCACCGCATTACCCTGCCCGATATCAAAAGCCGTAATCCATAGCCCCTTAGGGGGTGCAGCAGGCGTAGCCAGTATCAGCGGCAACCAGGCGAGTAATCCCAGCCAGCGCCAGGGCCAGCCGCGTGGAGCGAGCAACCAAATGGTGCCGCCCAGCGCCAATGTAAATGCCAGTGCATCAGGCCGCGGCGCCTGCCATACCGCATAGGAAAAGCCACTCATCCATTCCAGCCATTGCGCCAACAGAGCCATCAAGCCATGCGCTGCCTGTAACATCCAATACGATAAGGGTGCCGGTGCCACGCTACCAAGCAATGACAAGGGCGTAACCAGAAAACTCACCAACGGAATGGCAATAGCGTTAGCCAAGGGAGACACCAATGAGACCTGGGCAAACAGCAGCATAGAGATAGGCAACAGACCCAGCGTGACGGCGTATTGCGTTTGTGCAGCCGCCTTCAGACCTTGCCAGCGCTGCGCCGGCAGATTGCCAGTGCGCCCAGTAGAGGCAAACAAAATACAGGCAATCGCAATAAAAGATAACCAAAACCCCGGCCACATCACCGCCCACGGATCCAGCGCGATCACCGCCACAATGGCAATAGCCAATATCTGCGATACCGATGCAATTCTTCCTGACCATAGCGCCACCGCTACGACAATCAACATCACCAGCGTACGTTGCGCTGGTAAACCAAAACCTGCCAGCGCAACATAAATCAGCGCTGCGATAACACCTGCAGCTACAGCGACTTTTTGTGCTGGCAAAAATAGTGGCAACGACAACCGTGTAAAAAATGAATGCCGCCACAAACCATGTAATAAAGCAGCAGCCAATGCAGCAATCATGGTGATATGCAAACCTGAAATAGAAATCAGATGACCGATACCGGTACGATTAAAAATATTCCAGTCAGCCTGATCAATGGCGCGCTGGTCTCCCACTACCAGCGCCACGATCACACCTCTGTAAGGCTGATCCGGCAAAGCCTGCAAAATCCGCTGCCGCAGCATGCCGCGCAAGCGCGCAATCATTGCGCTTGGCCGCAATACAAACGCATCAAGACGAGTTTGCGTTCCGGGGCGCACGCTGCCCGTTGCACGCACCCCCTCTGCAAGCAACCAAGCTTCATAATCAAAACCCATGGGATTGGCGTTACCATGCGGACGCTGCAGACGCACCCTGAATTGCCATCGCTCACCCGCCTGAATCAAAGGTAGATTTTCTGCATCATGCGCATACCAACCCAGCGCAATGCGCGTAGGTATGCGGCTGGTTATGGGAATCGTTTGCTGATCAGGCAATTGCGCTTTTTCAACTGCAAACTGAAATCGTAAACCGTGCTCCACGCTATCTGGCAAGCTGTCGATAATGCCGGTAACAACAATATCTTGCCCCTCCAAAGCCAGCGGCAAAGCCTCGGCCAATCTGACCTCTGCGCGCCAGGCAGCCCAGCCAAATCCCAGCGCTACACCAGCGGCAAACACAACAATAAAACGGAAATTTTTAAAAGGCGTGCGCGGTGCTAAAAACAATAGGAACGCAGCAGCAATAATGAGACTGAGATACCAAACTGATGCAGGCAGCATCGCTTGCTGCTGGAGCGTATAAACGCCCACCAACAAGCCCGGCGCAAGCGCGCGCACTTAATGCATCATGAGGCTACCAAGGCGGGGCAAGACGCGCGCGACATTGTCAGATGTCTGACGCGCAATCGTTGCCACAGGCTGGCCGCGCAGCTGGGCCAGTACCGCCGCTATCTGAGGTAACTGCATCGGACTATTGCAAGCCGGATGCAGCCATGCGGGAGAAATATCGGGTGCATCAGTTTCCAGCACGATGGCCTGATGCGGCAGATGTGTAGCGAGGCGCCGTATCTGCAAGGCGCGGGTAAACGTCATTGCGCCACCAAAACCCAAAGCGAAACCCAAATTAATAAACGCCTCTGCTTGCTGCTCGCTGCCATTAAATGCATGCGCAATGCCACCACTGACGTGAATACGGCGCAAGTATTTGAGCAGCATGTCTTGTGATCGGCGCACATGCAAAATAACCGGCAAATTAAAGTCACGCGCGATTTTTAATTGCTCTGCATAGAAAAATTCCTGCTTCTCACGCAGCGCAGGTTCACACAAAGCTGGCACAAAAAAATCCAGCCCAATTTCACCAATTGCCACCAGACGGCTATCGGCAAGCGAAGCCGCAACCAGTTCGCGCAACACGAGCAAATCATCCTCATTCGCCTGCGGCACATACAGCGGATGTATACCCAGTGCGTAAACACAACCTGGTAAATTTGCAGCAAGCTCTGCAACCACTAAAAAATTTGCCCGCTCCACAGCCGGTATCACTATCCAAGAAACACCTGCTGCATGAGCCTGCTCGGCAAGCGCAACAGGTTCACCAACAAACTCTGCCGCATCCAGATGACAATGACTGTCTATCCACATGAATTTATGCGCCGTCTGCTTGCAGCCCATTTTCAGACAAACGCAGCATGCGATCACAACGCGATGCCAGTTCCCTGTCGTGCGTGACAATCACAAAGGCAGTACCCATGGTCTGCGCCAGCTCCAGCATCAGATCAAATACCTGATGCGCAGTGTGCCGATCCAGATTGCCAGTGGGCTCATCAGCCAGCACGCAGGCAGGGTTAGTCACCAATGCGCGCGCCAATGCTACCCGCTGACGTTCGCCACCGGACAATTCACCCGGCACATGCGAGAGGCGCGATTCCAAACCGACCCGACCCAGCATCGCCGCTGCGATATCACGTGCTTCATTGCGAGGCAGTCGACGGATCAACAACGGCATGGCCACATTGTCGAGCGCAGAGAATTCTGGCAGCAAATGATGAAACTGATAAACAAAGCCCAACGACCGATTGCGCAGCTCGCCACGTGCACGCTCATTGAGCCCGGCCATATCCTGATCCAGTAGCGACACTTTGCCGGTTGTGGGTAAATCCAGCCCGCCCAGTAAATGCAACAAAGTTGATTTGCCAGAGCCAGACACACCGACTATCGCCAGCCGTTCACCCTTAGCCACGCTCAATTGAATATCATCCAATATCGTCAGCTTGTGACGACCTTGCGCATACGTCTTGCCCAGATTCTGGCAAGACAGCACGATATGTTTATCGGTGCTCATTCGTACCTCAGCGCATCAGCAGGACGCACACGTGCAGCGCTCCAGCTCGGATATAAAGTTGCAAAAAAAGCTAATACCACAGCCACACCACCGATACGCCACACATCCGGCCAGCGCAAATCAGATGGCAATGCACTGATCAGATAAATATCACGCGGTAAAAACTGTGCACCTAATAGCGACTCAATAAAAGGCACAATCACATCCACATTCAACGCAATGATTACACCGGAGCTCACACCAATTGCCGTGCCGATAAGGCCAACTAACGCACCCTGAATCATGAAGATTTTCATAATCGATAATGGGGATGCACCCAGTGTGCGCAGTATCGCAATATCAGCCTGCTTATCCGTTACCGTCATTACCAGCGTGGAAACCAGATTAAACGCTGCCACCGCAATAATCAGCGTCAGTATGATGAACATCATCCGCTTTTCAGTCTGCACAGCGGCAAACCAGTTACGATTTTGTTTAGACCAGTCACGAATATAAAGATCACCGGTCAGACTCTGACTAAGTGTCTGCGCCACCTCCGGTGCCTGCTGCATGTCGGCGATTTTTAAACGCAAACCGCTGGGTCCATTTTGGCGAAACATTTTCTCGCCATCTTCCATGTGTATGAATACCAGCGAAGAATCATATTCATAGTGACCAGCCTCAAAAATACCAACCACATTAAATTGCTTTAGTCTGGGCAAAACTCCAGCAGGCGTTACCTGCCCTTGCGGCGCAATCATGGTCAGCTTGTCACCAAGCCGCAGACCGAGGCTGCGCGCAAGCTCTACACCCAGCACCACATTAAATTCACCGGCACGCAAATCCGACAGCCTGCCACGCTTAACCTGCGTGGCAACGGCAGAGACCTTGGTTTCTTCTTCCGGCAAGATGCCCCTGACTATCACGCCGCGCAAAGTTTCATCACGCGCGACCATCGCCTGTGCTTCAACGTAAGGCGCTGCGCCCCTGACCTCTTTGTTTTGCAGCGCTTGCAAGGCCGTGGCGCGCCAGTCTGGCATGGAACCACTGGTATCAAAGACTTCAATATGGGCCAATACAGAAAGCATGCGGTCCCGCACTTCTTTCTGAAAGCCGTTCATGACCGACAGCACCACAATTAAGGCTGCCACACCCAGCGCAATGCCGGCCATCGATATAAGGGAAATAAAAGAGATGAAACTATTGCGCGCACTGCGCCGGCCGGCACGGGTGTAGCGCAAGCCGATCATCCATTCAAATGGTAAGTTTTTTAAAAGGGACAAAAAATCACTCCTCAGGCAAGGCGGCAGTTTGCCATACAATCGCCGGATGACAAATCTGGAAATCGTTGTTCCCTTTGCACTTCCCCCCGCCGAACACGCAAAAGACCTGCTCGCTGCCCTGCAAGCACGAGCTCTGGCGCGTCTGCTGGCGCGGGCAAGCCTGAAAAAAAGCCAGTCCAGCCCGGCATTTGCCCCGGCACTGGCGCATGAATGCTGGCTGGCTAAAATCAATGACCAAAGCCCGCCGCTGGCGCACAGCGTCATGCAACAGCTGGGTATGCGCCCTGAAAGTGGCTATTGGTTCCTGCTGCAACCGGCCAGCCTGCATATTGCGCGCGACCATCTGGTGCTGACAGATCTGCGCCAACTGAGGATATCGGAAGACGAATCACGCCAGCTATTTAAAACTGCCGAATCATTATGTTCAGAATCCGGCATGACTCTGGTCTATGGTAATGCCCACACCTGGTTTTTACGTGCCGATCAGTGGCGCGGCTTGCAGACTTGCACACCCGATGCCGCATGCGGACACAATATTGATATTTGGCTACCCAAAGGCGAAGGAGAACGCGACTGGCGCCGGTTACAAAATGAATTACAAATGAGCTGGCATACCGATGTAGTTAATGAACAGCGGGATATGCGTGGCGCGCTGCGCATCAATACTGCTTGGCTATGGGGTGGTAGCGCAGACCAAGCGAATGCCTCAACCGGACTGCAAGCCATGTCTGGCACAACACTCAGACTTGCCACGCCTGTCAAGCCAGACCAGCTCAAAGCTGGGCAAACGCTGCTGCTAGAACAATTGATTGCTCCGGCACTGGCGGGCGACTGGTCGAAATGGCTAGCTAACTATGCCGCGCTCGACTCGCAATACTTTGCGCCCTTATTAGAAAATTTAATCAACGGCAGTGCGCCGCTTAATCTGGTGCTGACTGACAGCAGCCGACTTATGCAATGGCAGATCAGCCGCAACGCCATGAGAAAATTCTGGTGTCCACCCTCTTTGAAACGTCTCGTATCATGACTCGCATTGCTGTGCGACCCTACTCTATCCGTCAATCCGCCATGCTCGCGCAACAAGGGCTGCATCCGGTATTGGCACGTGTGCTTGCTGCCAGAGGGCTAGTTGATGCGCGTGAGCTGGCAACTGGGCTGGATGCATTGATCGCACCCAAAGAATTATTACAAATCGATGCAGCCGCAGAATTTTTAGCTGATGCCATAGAAGCAGAACAAAAAATCCTGATTGTGGCCGACTATGACTGCGACGGCGCCACGGCATGTGCCGTTGCCATACGAGGCCTAAAATCCATGGGCGCGAAAGTTGATTACATCGTACCCAACCGCTTTGAATATGGTTATGGGCTTACACCCGAAATCGTCGCCCTTGCCGCGAAAGAAAAATCACCTGACATCATCATCACGGTTGATAACGGCATAGCCAGCGTAGAGGGCGTGCAGGCAGCCAATCAGCTAGGCATAGAAGTCGTCATCACCGACCATCATTTGCCCGGTACAGTGTTACCCGAGGCCGCCGTCATCGTTAACCCAAACCAGCCGCACTGTACTTTCCCGAGTAAAAACCTGGCCGGTGTAGGCGTGATGTTTTATGTGTTGTTGGCTCTGCGTGCAGAGCTGCGGCTACGCGACCATTTTGATGTGAGCAATCAACCCCGCCTTGATGCGCTTTTAGATCTGGTGGCATTAGGTACTGTTGCCGACGTAGTAAAGCTCGACACGAACAACCGTATTTTGGTGGCACAAGGATTAAAACGTATACGTTCAGGCAAAGCGCATGCAGGTGTTCATGCCTTATTTCATATCGCTGCACGCGATGCCAGCCGGGCGTCGCCATTCGATCTTGGCTTTGCTGTTGGGCCAAGATTAAATGCGGCCGGCCGTCTGGCCGATATGTCATTGGGTATAGAGTGCCTGCTTACCGATGATGCAGGCAGGGCCGCTGAGATAGCCGAGCAACTCGATAACATCAATCGGGAAAGACGCAGTATAGAAGCCGACATGCAAGATGCGGCGCTACTCAGTTTGGATGAGATTAATCCCAAAGAAAATGCCACGCTCACAATATTCAACCCGCAATGGCATCAGGGTGTCATCGGCATTGTTGCCTCACGATTGAAAGAAAAATTTTATCGCCCCACCATTACCTTCGCACCGGCGGGCAACGGCATCATTAAAGGCTCGGGGCGGTCCATAGCCGGCTTTCATTTACGCGATGCACTTGACCTGGTCTCCAAGCGGCATCCCGAATTAATCGACAAATTTGGCGGACATGCAATGGCAGCTGGTCT
Source organism: uncultured Burkholderiales bacterium (assembly GCA_903904635.1). Lineage (GTDB taxonomy): Bacteria > Pseudomonadota > Gammaproteobacteria > Burkholderiales > Burkholderiaceae_D > Pernthalerella. The sequence goes on from CAIVDH010000431.1 coordinate 8,813, forward strand.
GTCCTTGCAAGAGAGTGGTTTTGATGAGTTTTGCGCCGCCTTCGAAGCAGTAGGACGCGAATGGCTTACTGCAGCAGAACTTGAACATGTACTGGAAACAGATGGCGAGTTGGAGAGCCAGTATTTCAGTTTAGATTTTATCGCGCTGATGGAATCGCAAATCTGGGGACAGGGCTTTGCACAGCCATTGTTTTGTAATGAATTCAAGGTTATGAACCAACGGCTTTTAAAAGAGCGACATTTGAAACTTCAACTGGAAAAAGACGGTAAAAAATTTGATGCGATTTGGTTTAATCATGCGGATTCCTTGCCCTCAAAAATTCGCGCAGCTTACCGTCTCGATGCCAATGAATATAACGGACGAACTGCGGTTCAAATCATGGTTGAATTTGCCGAAGGCTGTTAATTTAGAGACCTATCAGCAGGACGCTGACTACGTTGCTTCCCTTGCAGTGCGCACCATGGCTTGCATGCCAACTCGTTGTGCCGGCAGACGACAAGTCGTCTGAAACACCGGCTGCGCCCTTGTCAGCCCGATTTAGATATGCGCTCTTAGTGCATGGCAAATACATCAATATATTGGACTGCCATCTGACTCGGCTTTATCTTTTGAGAAAACCAAAACATTACTCATAAAGCGCAACCATTGCGCAAGTGCTTACATGAGGGAATATGCTCAGGAGATTTAGAAATGCATAACACCATTAATTTGGTTAACAGCTGGCTGCAGGACATCACATTTGATTTAACACTGGATGAGGACGGCGGCACCATTATCCAGCGCGATTCAAGTACTGTAATTCTCATAGAGGTAATGGAAGATACCAAACTCTGCCATTTTTATGCGCCTGTTACCGCTCTTTCTGAATACACCCCAACAGCAGGATTGCTTACTGCACTGGCAATGAATCAATACGGACGCCAGCTCGGTGGATGCTGGCTGGCCTGGGATCCAGAAATTAATATGCTGTGCCTATGTCACAACCTATACCTGCCTACAGCAGACACGATTACTTTCAGCAATACCCTGCAAAATTTTATGATTGAAATAGATAAAGCAAGGGAAGCACTCAATAATCCATCTCAGCAAAACCCGGTATATCAGCCATTACTATCTGACGTTAACGGACTTAGCCAAAATCAAACTATCACCTACTGAATCAGTTAAAGAAAACTTAAATTATAAATTTACAAAAAAATTATAACTAATCATAAACGAGCACTTAAATGTCTGAATCAATATCTAAAATAAATCAGTTTCTATCTGAACGCATAGA
>CAIVDH010000432.1 GCA_903904635.1 uncultured Burkholderiales bacterium
CAAATGGAAGGATCAATCGGCTAGTGAGCTCAGACGACTTCGATGAAGATCACCTATACCGCGAAGAGATTCTGCAGCATTACCGCAAGCCACATAATTTCCTTAAACTTGAAGCGTCAGACAAATTAAAAAATACAGACATGCTGCGGCGAGATAAGCTTCAACAGGTCGCCCCAGATTTTTTCCTGCAACTTCAAAACCTTTCAGCAGATCATAGGCACCGATTGCATAAACCAGCGAGGTATCCTGAAACAAGATGATGGTTTGGGTGAGCAATACCGGCAGCATATTGCGCAAGGCCTGCGGCAAAATGATGAGCCGCATATTTTGCGGATAGCTCAAACCCAATGCATAACCAGCGTTCACCTGCCCGCGTGCGATCGACTGTATGCCGGAGCGCATGATCTCGCAAAAAAATGCGGCTTCAAAAACTATGAATGTGATGATGGCCGAGACTTCAGCACCTATGGGTCGCCCGAGTAAAAAAGGCATCAGCAAAAAAAACCAGAGCAGCACCATCACCAGAGGCACCGAGCGCATCAGATTGACATAAGCAGCCGCTGGCCATGCCAGCCAGGGCTTACCAGACAAACGCATTAACGCCAGCAAGGTGCCCAGCGCAATACCACCCAGCGTTGCAATGACGGTTAGCTGCAATGAAAACTGCAGCCCCTGCCAGAGATAAATTTGCAGTAAATCCCAGCTGAAAAATGACCAGTCCAGTTGCATCATGATGTGACGCTCTGGCCAGGTAGTCGGGTGCGCGATTCTATCGCCGCCATCAGTCGATTGATGATGAGTGCCGTGGTCACATAGAGCAGCGTTACACCAGCATAAATTTCCATGCCGCGTGAGGTTTCTTCCTGCGCTTGCATCGCAAACAAGGTCAGCTCTGTCACGGATACCGCAAATGCAACGGAAGAATTTTTAATGACATTCATCGCTTCAGATGTCAGCGGCGGCAAAATGATGCGCAAGGCCTGCGGCAAAATCACATACTGAAAACTTTGTTTTAGCGTAAAGCCCATGGCAGTTGCTGCCTGCCCTTGTCCGGCCGGTAGCGAATGTATACCAGCGCGCACCTGCTCAGCTATGCGTGCAGAGGTAAACAAACCCAGTGCGATGGCTGCCAGTAAAAAGGAGGATAAATTTTTAAACGCAGGAAAAAATACCGGCAGCACGTGATACCACAGGAAAATTTGCACCAGCAATGGCACATTGCGAAATAATTCGGTCCAGCAGGTGGCAAAGATATTGCAAATTTGCGATGGCAATGCACGCATGGTGCCGATTACCAGCCCCAATATCAGCGCGATCAATAGCGCCAGCATTGCCACCGCCATGGTCCAGCCCCAGGCAGAGAGCATCCACTGTAAGGAGGTGACATCACCGCAATGGCCGAAACACCCGGCGGCGGTTTCTCCGGTGATGGTGCTGTTGCAAAAAACCTGCCAGTCCCAGGCCATGTCAGCTAGCCGGCTGATCAGTATGCGATTTCAGATTTTCACGCAGCCGCTGGCTCATAGGCAAACCCAGCGCTTTGGCACGCGGCGGTATGGGTGCAACAAACCATTTTTTATAGAGTTTTTCAAACTCACCGGATTGCATCATGCCGATTAAGGTGTCATCCACCAGCTTTTTAAATACCGGGTCATCTTTGCGTAGCATGCAGGCATAGGCTTCGGTCTGTAACGGCTCACCGACTATTTCATAGAGATCAGGATTTTTTGCATTCATCATCAACCCTGCAAGCAAAATATCATCCATGGCAAAGGCTTGCGCGCGACCGGATTCAAGCAACAAAAATCCATCGGCGTGATCTTTGGCTGGCACTACGGACAAATTGAGATTTTTTTCCAGACTGAGTTTACGCAATTGGCCAAAGGTAGTGGTGCCCGTTGTGGTGGCTACGGACTTGCCAGCGAGATCGCCTAGTCGTTTGATCTGATCGGATTTTTTAGTCAGCAAACGCGACTCGGCATAAAAATAATTGACCGCAAAGCTGACTTCTTTGGCTCTGGTTGCGTTATTCGTGGTGGAGCCACATTCCAGATCCACGGTGCCGTTGGCCACAAGAGGAATACGGTTTTGTGATGTGACTGCCTGATAAGCAATTTTTATATTTGGCTTGCCACTTTTTTGCTTGATGGCTTCGACGACTTTATTGGCAATTTCTACGCCAAAGCCTATGGGCTGCCCGGGGCCGGCCAGGTAGCTAAATGGAATGGACGATTCACGATAGGCCAGCGTGATGCTGCCGCTGTCGGTAATTTTTTTCAGGGTATCGGCCTGCA
>CAIVDH010000433.1 GCA_903904635.1 uncultured Burkholderiales bacterium
CCGACGGGAGTAATCGCTTCACCTACACACGATTCCTAACTCCATTTCTGATGGGCTTTGAGGGCTGGGCTATTTTTGCCGATGGTGACATGGTGTGTAGGCGTGATATCGCCGAACTTTGGAAGCTACGAGACTCATCGAAAGCGGTTCAAGTTGTTAAACACGAATACCTCACTAAATCGTCGACTAAGTACCTGGGCAACAAGAATGAGAACTACCCAAGAAAGAATTGGTCGAGTGTCATCCTTTGGAATTGCGGGCACCCAGATAACCGATGCCTTACACCTGACTTAATATCATCAAAAGATGGTACTTTCTTACACCGATTTCAGTGGTTAGCAGATTCTCTGATCGGAGAACTCGATAAGGAGTGGAACTGGTTAGCGATTGAATATGACGACAATCCAAACGCCAATCTAATTCACTATACGCTGGGGACACCGTGTTTTCGAGATTTTCGAAATTGCTCCTCTTCTGAGCATTGGCATCAAGTCTTAGCCAATACACTAAATGGTATTGATGGTGCGGATCAATTATTTTTATCAGTGGTCAGGCCAACAAAATAGACAAAATCAAACAGACATAGCTAAACACGAAGCGCTAATTCAGTTCATAGAAGACCGGAAACTTAAACATACCGGGGATACTGTGTTGCAGGCACATGAAAAAAGGATCCATATTTTAAAATTTAATAATTTTATTTAGAACGGCTAGAGAGAATATGACAGCACTTGCTCAAGTATTTTTTTGTTAGGAACAGCTACACGATTTAGCTGCAAATGATTCAACACACCAGCCTTGTCCATTTGCGGCTCGATACTCTCAACGGATACAATCTTACCAGAACCATCGTCAATCAAGCAAAAATAATATCCCAAATTTTGAAGAATCGATGACAAATCTTTTCCAGATTCGCCCTCAATACATTCAATAAAGATTATGGGGCGTGATTCTGAAATCAGACTAATCATCCCTCGAAGACATGCTCCCTCGTGTCCTTCAACGTCAATCTTAATCAAACTAACTTCACGAGCAACCCCCTCCGGTAAGAATTTATCCAAAGCAACAGCCTGAATATTGGAAACGATTGAATTATCTTTGGAACCTATTCTTCCACCTGATGTAAGGTAGCTAAGGTTTGGCGCAATGGAAAATGGAAGAATCTCATTCCTCTCCCCAATACCAATCATATAAGCACCATTGGTTGTATAGTTATTGCCGCGTAAATTTAGATTTAAACGAGAGAAATTCATAAAATGAGGCTCAAAAGACAAAACTTTGGATTCTGGGTTGCAAGCTAAAGCCGCCAATGTGTATGCACCGGTATGTGCTCCAATATCCAAAATCACGCCATTATTTTTTGCAAACTCCCCAAATAAACTTAAAGTAGTCCTTTCATATGAACTATTCCAAAAAAACCGCATTGCAACACCATCGTCAGCACCAGCTAAAAACATTTTAAAATGAATATTTTCTTTAGGTCGACACTCCACCCAATCAAAAAAAACCGGCTTGTTAAGAAGTTCACCAATACCAAAATGATTATTTTCAGGTAGCTGTGCTCGATGACTGTCCGCTATAGATTTCAGTGAATTAAGGTCAAATGTATTTGTAGGAATCATTTAGATTAGTTGCCTAAGATTATTTAAGGTTAGCGGAATATTTATTGATTTATCAGAATCAGGACCTTTGAAGGTAAGAATTTGAACGCCCTCGCTTCGCAATTGACTTAGCTCATCAGAGGAAGGAGCGTATTTTGTAATCCGCAAGTGAATATTTGGGTTTAGTAAGCCATTAGAAAAGATCTTGTCTTTTACTACTTTCTGTAAAGCAAATTGATCCCCATACCAACGATGAAAACGAGGGGGCAATTTTTCACAAATCTCCAGAAGCTTACTAAAAAAATCATTATTGTTTTTTAGGGCAATTGCACCAAATAGAAATGGCATTACTTCGTTAATCATTTTCCCCTCAAATTCAATATAGTGCTCAGGGTAATTTGCATTGATCGGAAAGTCTAAAATTCTTGGTGTAAGTAGAATATCTTCCGTACCTTTTATATTGAGTGGGTTAATAAGTAAGCTGTCTGCATCGGTAAAAACCGTGTAACTGCTATCTACTTGAACATTACTGTACGCATGAAGCCGAGCCAACATGATCGGTGCTGGCAAGTCAGCCCTAATTACTGTGTCAACACTCTCAATCAGTTGTGTATTTTTGTCAGTTAACTGCAATATTTCTATATCTCGACCATGGATCATACGAATGGAGGTCACATAGGACTGCGGAATTGTCAGGTCACTGCCTACCCAGAAAAATGCAATTCTCACTACAGCTCCTACTTTTGAATTAGATAATCTAATTTAAGGGTGCAATAATTCATCAACAGCTTGTATCTTGTTATTGAATCAGTCCAAGAAATTAAGCTCATCAATGTCTTTTCAATAAGTGCTTATCCGGCTGATCGCCTCAAGGAGATGGTCAACGTAATCAGTAAGCCGCTGCGGATATTTCATATGGGCTGCTCGAGGCTCAAAACTTGATACCTGAACGTGTCCGACAAGGTCTTGGGCTTGAGAAAAAGTCATCGCTAAATTATGAGGGAAAAACAAGCATCATCAACTTAGACCGACCCATAAAAAAAGGGGCCGGCGAACCGGCCCCAATCTTGGAGAGTTAAACGACCCCTGCTTGCGCATGGGCCGCGGCTCACACGCTTACTTGAGCAGGGCCAGCACGGACTGGCCGGACTGGTTGGCCTGCGCCAGCATGGCGGTGGCTGCTTGCGAGATGATCTGCGCTTTGGCCAGATTGGTACTTTCTTTGGCGTAGTCAGTGTCCTGGATAC
>CAIVDH010000434.1 GCA_903904635.1 uncultured Burkholderiales bacterium
AGCGGACACTATCCAGCGATAAATTTCTCGCTCTGCAAAAACAAACTAGCGAATCAACTCAGGTTCGATTTGTGTCACAAGCCTGTACCGGTCTGGCAGATCAGATAGAAAAAGGCGAACTACAATCGCGAGAAACTGCCGCCATGGTGCAGCGTTATGTCGCGCCCCTGATTGCAGAGGGTGCGGATACCTTGGTACTGGGATGCACGCACTACCCGTTTGTACAGGGCCTGATTGAGCAAGTGATAGCCGGAACGGGCAAAGAAATTGCCTTAATTGATACTGGCGATGCCGTGGCCAGACAATTGCAGCGCTTACTAATGCAACATCACCTCTTACGGCCAGCAACCGACAAACCAACCACGCTGTCGGCATACACTACGGGCAGTAGCACTGCGCTGGCGCTGGCTTTTGGTACGTTATTAAGCTTAAAACCGGCAATCCGAGAAGTAACCGTGAGAACTGACTAATCAATTTGCCAGCAAGCCCCGAAGTTTTGTATAATCCGGGACTGTTTTGGTTTCGGCCTAAGCAGATTGTTTTATCAGTGGTGGCTGTAGCTCAGTTGGTAGAGTCCAGGATTGTGATTCCTGTTGTCGTGGGTTCGAGCCCCATCAGCCACCCCATAGAATTAAAAAATCAAAGAGTTACCGGCCTTGGCTTGTGACTCTTTTTTTATTCTTCTTTATTTTCTCCTAGTACCCGACCAGTACCCCAATATTTGACCTTGATTAGCTAAGCTACTCTGGATTGGCTTGATTCACGAAGATCAAAAGCAATGGAACATAAACTTTGCTCCATTGCTTGTAAGGACAATTAATTCTGATATTTGCAATTAGCAAATGATATGACGTACGTTCCTTCATTCTGAGCATACTTGGCATCATAAGTACAAGAGCCGCTCATACCGATAAATTTACCCGTTAGTCCTTTTACATTTTGGGTTCCCGTTCCTGGATTGCCCATTGTGCCTTTGCGCTCATAGGTAGTGGCATAGGTATCGCCGCTGGCATCTTTTAATAAACAATTTCCCTCAACTATAGAGTCGCCGTTAACATTTTTATTGATGCCTACGCAGTTGGCGCTCAGAACATCACCAGAATTTAAGAGGCTAAAAGTAGATTTATTAATGACTACAACCAATTTGAAATTAACTGCAGAGTAGGAATTTTCTCCCAGTTTTATTTCCACTCTATTTATTAGACCGGTTGAGGTTGACTCAACATTTCCTGAAGCTGCCCATGCTGATGAGCACATGAAAAAAAGTAAAAAATAGATTAATTTATTTTTCATTTTATTTTCCTTATTTTAAATTTGAGGACCACCCTCTTGATTAAATTATCATTTTTTCTTCAAAGTTAAAATCATTTTTTAAGTTTATAAAACGAAAAAATAGTGCGTTAGTAAATTAGCAAAGATGCGCAATATTTTGAGTAATAACTATGCAATTGCTCACGCTAACTTCCAAATCAACTACATCTGTACTCGCTGTCTTTCTTGCGATTTATAGCAACACTACAGCCACCTTTCCTTCACATTGCACACCAGAGCAATAGGCCATCGTTGATTCTTGGATGGATAACTGTAAACGGCTACCTTTCGTATTGGGCAATCTATCGCCCGTCGTCATTGAACGGAACATGCCAGAAAAATATCCTATTGGCGTATCCGAAATTAGTTGACCACGACACAATCACTTGATGCAGACATTCACAAGCCATGAGTCGCCACGTTAAAACCCCGCAATACAAATTCTATAGCTCAAAGATTTTTTTGCTAGGGGCAGCTTCGAATTGTCAGGCCGGATAAGTATTTCCAAAAAAATAATTATTTGACGGGCTGCAACAGTAGCCCTATTCTCCAATCATTGCAGCTCATGAGACATTTTATAAAAAATGCTTTGGCGCACGGCAGGAGACATCAATAACGGAGCTTTCACAAAATGGGCGGATGACCTCGCTCAAGCCTTCGTACGTCTTGAGCCCGATGCTCTGAACAACAACTTGTTCAAGGGTGAAATCGCTAAAGTCGCAACAGACGAAATACAGCTTTCGCGGGTGACCGCAACAGCCCATCGGGTTAGGCGCTTGCGCGAACATATCGAGCCATCCAGCGGCGATATTTGTTTTATAAATCTCCAGATTAGTGGGGTCGGCCGGACGCGACAGCATGGTCACGAATTTATCTGCCATCCGCTAGATATCGCAGTGGTCGATACGAGCGAAGAATTCGAAATCCAGCATTTGGCAGCCTTTGATCTTTATTCTCTGGCATTGCCGAAATCACTTGTGCCTAAGGGATTGCTCGAGCGTGGCGGTGCGAGGCTTTCTCAATCTGGTGTCAGCCGAGAGATCGCGCAAACGCTGCTTAACTATGCGTCACTCGGTTTGCACACAGGATTTCGAACACCTGTGCCATTGAATATCGTTACCCGGCATATTGTTGAATTATTAGCTTGTCTGAGTGAGCCACTTGAAAATGAACAAGAAGCCGAGCCTACACAAAATGCTCGCCTCGCAGCGATGCGTAATTTTATTCAACGTAATTTAGAAGATGAGCACCTAAGCGCTGAGAAGCTGTCAATGACCTTTGGCATTTCGACGCGATATGTACACAAACTCTTTTCAGCTACGGGCCAGACCGTATCTGATTACGTTTGCGAATTGCGCATTGCAAGGTCATGCCAAATGCTTGAGAAGCTGGAGTTCGAAAGAATGACGATTACGGAGATCGCTCTCCATATCGGTTTCCGCGATATTTCTTACTTCAATCGCCGATTCAAACAGGCCATCGGCGAAACACCCTCTGACTACCGCAAACGAACACTGACGCAATATCTAGCCTGATTCACTCTAGTCCTATGCTGCTGTTCTGCGGAATCCAAGCACTTATCTTGTTAGCCAGCTAAATTTAGGTTAAGCCAAAAATGGCTTGGTGGTCACCAGATCACCTTCCTATAAAAATAAACATGCTGGAGACAAAGATGGACAAATCAAGACGCGCATTTTCAATCGGCGGGCTGTTAGCCTCAGCCACAGTTTTAATGGGCAAAGAAGCGATTGCGGACACAGCAAGTAGTGGTAACTATCAGCTTGCCGGCAAGCCCGAAGCATTTGTTAAAAAAATGGGTATCAAGTATCCGATCGTGCAAGCGGTGATTGGCGGATCAACACCCGACCTAGCCGCTGCTGTCTCCAACGCCGGCGGCATGGGGGGTATCGGGATGTCTTGGTCACCCGAGCAAGAGGTACGCGATTTTGTAAAAGCGACCAAGTCTCTGACAAAAGCACCATTTGCCATCGGTTACGTTTTATCCTTTGGCGCCAACACGTTACCCGCTGCTCTGGATGCAGGCGCTCCGGTCATCCAGTTTTCATTTGGTACGCCAAGCAAAAAACAGATTGCTATGATCCGGGCAGCTGGCGCAAAGTTTGGCATGCAGGTCAGTACAGTTGATGGTGCCAAGCAGGCACTTGAGGCCGGTGCGGACTATATTAATGTTCAGGGGCAGGAGGCTGGCGGCCACATTCAGGCGCAGGGCAGCTGGCGCGATCATCTACCCCGTATTCTTGAAATCACCGGAAAGACGCCAACGTTGGTTGCTGGTGGCCTTTCGAACGGCAAAGATCTGCGCGACGTGATTAGCATGGGTGCTTCGGGCGGCGTCTTTGGTACACGCTTTGCCGCTAGCAAGGAATATCCTAGCCATCCAGAGTATAAAAAACGGATGATCAACTCGCGCCCTTCAGATACAGCACTCACAGTTTGCTTTGATGGCGGTTGGCCAGGCGCCATGCACCGCGTGCTTCGCAACCCAACGCTTGAACGTTGGGAGGCTGCCGGTTCGCAAGGTTCAGGTATGCGACCAGGCGAAGGTGACATAGTCGGCACGATCGGCGATATGAAATTCGAACGCTACAATCTCTTTCCTGCATTCGTAGTTACGCAAGGTAAGGTTGAAGACATGGCGATGTATGCAGGCCTTGGCGTTGGTGCGATCAAGGATATTCAATCTGCAGGAGATATTGTCCAGGGCATCTGGAACGAGTGCGTTGGTAATAAGGCATAAGCGTCTACTAACGGAAATTATATTAGTAATCGATGTCGAAATTTTTTGACATAGTAGGGTCGCTGGTACTGCCAGCGACCCTCATTTTTCCCATACCAGCGCATTCTGAAGATACAGTAAGCATAGGCAGACAAATATTTCAAACGAAATGTTCGATGTGTCATACCTACATTCCAGGGGCAGGTCACTCCACAGGACCTAATCTTTTCGGCTTAGTAGGAAGAAACATGGGCACAGCCAAAGGATACAATTATTCAGAAGCGATGGAGCAACGA
>CAIVDH010000435.1 GCA_903904635.1 uncultured Burkholderiales bacterium
ATCTTGCACTACCGGCTATGGGCTGGGGTGCGGCCATGGATTTGATCGTTCAGTTGATTACTGGTCGCTGTGTAGGTGTCTGGTGCTTGTTTTAATTGATAGACCGCCCAACAAATATTATCTAAATAATAATTTTAGTAATGGTGTTTTATTCTTAAAATTATCAACTTGGCATCTCTCTGGAAAAAACTTCCACTTTGTTTCACAATTACAATACAGTTCGTGAAGTAACAGCTTTAATTATCCAGGCTGGTGACGATATAGAACTTGATGCGGTGGGTGATAGCTTCGCCATTAGCCGTCCGAGTGAGCACAGGGAGAGGTAAATGTTTTTTTTCGTTGGATTGGCCGTCGTTTTCGGCTGCGTGTTTGGCGGCTTTATTATGGCCGGCGGCAAAATGGCACCGATTATTAAAGCAGCCCCGGTCGAGGGATTTATTATTGTGGGCTCGGCTATTGGTGCGCAGCTCATTGGTAATAGTATCGGCATTTTTAAAGGCGCCATCGGTGGCATGGTCAAGTGTATTACTGGTCCAAAATGGAAGCCGCAAGATTATCTCGATCTGATTCTGCTGGTCGGCAAACTGCTCTCTGTGATGAAAAAAGAAGGGGCGGTTGCGCTGGAAGCGCATGTGGAAAATCCTGATTCCAGCGGTATCTTCGGTGAATACCCCAAGCTTGCCAAAGACCATGCGATTGTCGGCATGATTTGCGACACGCTGCGTTTGGTTGTGATCGCCCAGGGTAATCTCGATGCCGATGCTGTTGATGATGTACTCAACAATGCTATCAAGACCCATCATCATGATGAACTCAAGACGCAGGGTACGCTGGCGTCGATTGCGGGTGCCTTGCCTGCGCTGGGTATTGTTGCCTGCGTGTTGGGCGTGGTGAAGACCATGGGCGCGATTGATCAACCGCCGCCGGTGCTGGGTGGCCTGATTGGTGGCGCGCTGGTTGGTACCTTCCTCGGGGTGTTTGTGGCTTACGGTGTGTTTGACCCTATGGCCAACCGCTTAGGTCAGATCATCGATGAAGAAGGTCAGGTTTTTAAAGTCATTAAAGAAATGATCGTCGGTACCTTAAAGGGTCAGCCTATACCGCTGGTGATTGAAGCTGCACGTGCTTGTATCAGTCATCATAATCAGCCTTCATTTGCTGAAGTGTTTGATGGCTTGCGCGGCAAATAAAACTCACTCAGTCTGAAATTTTGTCAGGTCCGATGCCGCTAAACTGCATCGGTTTTTATCAGCAGCGGACCTGACTATGCTCATCATCTACGACGGTGCTTGTCCATTTTGTTCGGCTTACACTAAGCATGTGCGATTACTTCAAAGCGCAGGACCAGTCGAACTACTCAACGCTCGCAATACTGATACTCGCATAGCGCATTACCGTGACCTCGGCTACGACTTTGATGAAGGCATGCTGGTTGTACTACATGACCAGATTTATGCCGGCGCCGATGCAATCCATGTATTGGCGCTACATACTTCCGGCATTAATTTTTTCAACCGCGTGCATGCGCTGATTTTTTCCAGCGCTCGCTTTGCGAAATACATTTATCCGTTTTTAAAATTTGGCCGGCGCATCACTTTGTTAATACGCCGCACGCCGCTATTTAAAAACTCATAACTGCGATGAGCAATAAATAATTGCCGGAAAAGTCGTCAGCCAAGCCCAGAAAAAACGATTCAGGCCAAAATGCCAGAACACCAGAAAATGAAACAGGGCCGCGATTGCGCACCAGGTGATGGCCCATGCAGGGCCCGCTAAGGCGAGTGGAAAACTGCATTCCCACAAAATAAATGACCATGATGCGACGAGTGCAAACCAGCGCCTATAAAATATGCTGTTTGATTTTAGCGGGCCAAAAATTGCACCGTTAATAAAAAAAGCCAGTGCATTCCCATTTCGCCAGTGCCGGTCAAATAGCTTGACCGAGCCAGATACAAAATAAGAAGAAATCGATTGTATGGTGATGTACCACAGACCCGCTTTCCACGCCATCGCAGGCGGTGCAAAAAATATAGCAAGCTGCGCAATCAGTAGGCCTGTGAGTACGGCAAGCGTCATGAAATCACTGCCGCCATTAAAAGCGCCGCGCCAGCGTATGAGCAAAACAAGCGTGCTGAAAAATAATAATAAACAGCTAGTCAGGCTGGCGCCAAAAAATAAACTGCTAGCGGCCACAGCGCGAATAATCAAATGCACATGATGGTTACGGTCGCGATATAAAAACGCAGCCAGCTTTTGCAGCCAGTGACTGCTATGCGCGAGTTCTTGGTGCTGTATGGACCAGGCCCAGATGCCGTCTGCCCGGGTTGCAGATTGCAGGCGTAAAAATTCCAGTGTTTGTATCAAGATACTGATGGCGCAAAGACATTCCAGAGCGCGGATGCTTGAGTACAGCGACATCATTACCACGCGATTGCCGGTGAGGTGAGTATGGTTGACTCTGCTGCCAAGGCAGCTGTTTCAATCTCAAATGGTGGGATCAGTTGCAATGCAATCTGAAATTCGCTGATATCTTGCTGCATGCTGATAGGCTGCAGATAATATCGCGCCAGTCGCAAGACTAATTTATAGGTCACGAGCTGACGGCTATCTTTATCATCGGGTAAAGCTTGAATATCTGCTGATAAATGATCAACCAGATTTTGGTTGGCCAGAGCCAGATTAATTGCAGGATTATGAAATAACTGCAGCAAATTACGCCTTGCGCGCGGCGTTAAGCATTGCCATGGCTGCCAGCCAGCTGTTTTATCGCAATAGCGCACAAATAAAACCGGCACATGACCTACGCGGTGAAAAAATCGCCAGTTAGGGAAAAAACTGCGTAATAGGAAAAGCCACGGGCCATTCATTACCCGGCTGCGGTAAATCAGAGTTAAAAAAAGAAAAGCAAAATAAACAATAATCGCTAATGCGGCTAGTGAGGGTAAAGTCATCATCAAAAAATAATATCTGATCTAAGATTCTAAGAGTGCAAGAGTTCTGGAGTTGAAAGTAAGTTTACTGTTTTAATTTACCCTTTGTCATTATTGCCATTCACCGTTTTTTTAATATAGGCAGGTAAAAAGTTACTTATTTACAATAAGCATGAATATTATTAAGATGGAGCGCATTAATGGTTATAGTGCATACCTTATTAATACCTAATGAAATCAGCTTCTTATATGCGTTGCCTGCTACTTTCTGCGATTGCTGCTGTTACAGCTGCATGCGCCAGCGAGTCGGAGCTCACCGCAATTCGGCTGGACACTACCCATCCTTTATACAAGTCTGAGGCATGCCAGCGTAGTCTGGCTGTAGTTGAAGGACATAAAAACGCAAAACAAATCAGCACCTTCGCCACGCCTGTTTTGGTTGTATTAAGCGGTGGCCTGCTTCTGCCGCTGGTGGCAGCCAATGCCGGGCTTGATACGGTAGACAGAGTCGATGCCTCCAATATGTCGGAACGATGTGGCGGCAAAGGTAAATCTGGCCTGGATATTGCGAAAAACGTGGTTCAGGGCGCGGCTTTGGGTGCAGTGGGCGTTATACCGCCTAAATAATTGTTCACGTTATCTAAGCTAAGCGCGCTTAGAAATTTACATCTCTCTTGTTGGAGCAGGTAGCTTGAAAAAACTTTTATTATCGTTCCTACTGATTTCCGGCAGCGCTCATGCGGAGTGGAGCCGTGTCGGTAATTTTGATAATGGTGATTTTTATATAGACCGCGCCAGCATGTCGATTAAAGGCGGACAGCGCGAAGTCTGGAGCATGATGGACTATCGTTATGCGCAGATGGATGGGAACAAAAACATCTTTCGTTCCTCGCGCTCCATGCTGCAATTAAATTGTCCGGAAAAAAAGGCGCGGATTATTCATATGTCCTTTTTTAGCGGCCAAATGTTGCGCGGCAATGAGACCAGCAAGATGGGCATGCTAAAAGACTGGGAGCCGGTTCCGCCCGACACACCCATACGCCGCATTTTGGATACTGTCTGTGCTATCTGATGTAACTGGCGGTCTGCGCTGGCATTTGCGCGCGCTGCGCCGCAGGCGTCTGTGGTCTCCCACTACCAGCCTGATTGCAGAATGGCTGGAGAGCGTCAAGCCAGCCTCCAAACACTTGCTATTGATAGGTGGCAGTGCCGGTTGGATGATGTCGTCCAAATGGCTGCAAAATTTTGAGCGTATAGATCTGGTTGATTTAGATCCGCTGGCCATGATGTTGTTTCGGTTGAATCATGGTCGTGCTTTGCGCGCTGTGAAAGCCAAACTTTATACCCATAAGAGTGACGGCATAGCCGGGCTGGAAGCACTGCTGCAGAGCCATCCGCAAGCCTTTGTTTTTTTCGACAATGTACTAGGACAGCATCGTTTCCGCGTGTCGGATCAAGATCAGGCGGAAACGGATTTACAAGACTTTGCCAAACGTTTGCAGGGTCGCGAGTGGGGCAGTGTGCATGACTTGTTTTCGGGGCCGGTTGAGCCGGCTTTAGTGCCTTCGCGACCGCAGCGCCGGTTTGCCTCTGAAATCACTACCATGGGCTTGACCTCAGGTGGACTGCATGGCGACGCGCTACACCGACGGCTACTCACCCAAGTAGGTGCCAGCCGGGTTTGGATGGATCATTTTACGTCGCCGGTTTTTCCGATTGGTACAAGTAATGCACTCATATCGTGGCGTTTTTCCAAGGAATACGCACATTGGCTGCAAGCGGGATGGGTCAGTTTAAACCGGAATGGTTTTGCTTAATCATTCCACTCAAGGTCTAAAGATTTTTCGGTTGTGGTCGATGTATTTAAGTCGATGTAACGACTTATAAAAAATCGTTATAGAGTTGCCCGATTTTCTGGTTATTGATTGAATGAGGACGCATATGAATCGCAAGCTTGCTTTAGCCTTGATAGGCTCACTGATCAGTTCCGTTACGTTCGCTGCTGCCGGACCCCACTGGGAATATGAAGGTGAACACGGCCCTAGCCATTGGGGCAGTATGGATTCGACCTACAAGTCATGTGGCATGGGCAAGAGGCAGTCGCCAATTAATATAGAAACGCGTGATGTTGAAAAAGGCGGTTTACGGCCATTGTTATTTTCTTATACGCCGGGCTCGGCTGAGATATTAAATAACGGCCACACCATACAAGTTAATCTGCCTAATTCTGGAACCGCGCGTTTCGATGGCATGGAATATAAGCTGGTCCAGTTTCATTTTCATACGCCTAGCGAAGAAAAAATCGACAGCATGGCATTTCACATGGTTGCGCATCTGGTGCACAAAGCAGGTGACAACAAGCTGGCAGTGATCGGTATTTTGTTCAAGTTGGGTAAAGAAAATGCGGCCTTAAAACCGATATTCGATAATTTGCCGCAGCAGGAAACCCAGAGCCGTCCATTAAATGTATTTAACCCGGCTGATTTATTGCCTGCAGATCCTACCTATTTTGGTTTCACAGGTTCCCTGACCACACCGCCTTGCAGTGAAGATGTGAAATGGCATGTGATGAAAACGCCGATAGAAATATCGTATGCGCAGCTGGCAGCATTTAAAAAGCTCTACAAAATGAATGCGCGGCCGGTGCAACCCTTGAATGGTCGCAGAGTTCAGGTGCTGGTTCCCTGAAATAGTCTTTGATTCTTTAGGCAATCTAGTAAAGCGCTCTGAAAACAGAGCGTTTTTTTTGTCAGGTAGATTTCATTATTACGTGAGCCATTCTTCTCAGCTCATGCGCAACCTTGTCTTATCAAATACGGTTGTTTATTTCTTTTTGCCAGACTCTTTTTTATCGTCAGTCGGCTTAGGCGGTGGCGGTGCAGTGCCATAGAGGAG
>CAIVDH010000436.1 GCA_903904635.1 uncultured Burkholderiales bacterium
GACAGACTGCTCCACGTCCTGCACCGCAGAGAGTTGCGACAACGCCCCTTCTGCGCCGCTTTTTTCCATACGATCCAAGGCTATCAACACAGCGCAAGGCGACGCACCTTGTGCACGTATCATCTCTACAGATTCACGCACTGAAGTACCAGCAGAAATCACGTCATCAATAATGACGACACGTCCCGCCAGCTTGGCACCGACTATCATGCCACCTTCTCCATGATCTTTGGCTTCCTTGCGATTGTAGGCAAAGGGTACGTTGCGCCCTTTCGCAGCCATGGCAACGGCGGTGGCCGAAGCCAGCGTGATGCCTTTGTAAGCAGGGCCAAACAACATGTCGAACTCAACGCCGGAATCCAACATGGTCTGCGCATAAAATTCAGCCAGCTTGCCCAGTGACGCACCATCATTAAATAAGCCGGCATTAAAAAAATAGGGCGACTGACGACCGGCCTTGGTAACAAATTCGCCAAAGCGCAAAACGCCGGCTGAAACTGAGAATGCGATGAATTGCTGTCGTAATGAGCTCACTGCTTTACTCCGGATTAGGTTGGAATGACACGTATTTTATCGCCTGTTTTACCGTGGCCGGAATCGGTTATGCTGTCGGACACATTCAATCTCAGCCTAAACTTATTTATCCGTCATGAAAATCATCTCAGCCAATCTTAACGGCATACGCTCTGCCGCGAAAAAAAACTTCTTTGCGTGGATGGCAAAACAAGATGCCGATTTTGTCTGCGTACAGGAGCTCAAGGCGCAGGAAGCGGACATGACGCCAGATTTTCTCGCACCCATGGGCTATCACGGCTACTTTCATTACGCAGAAAAAAAAGGCTACTCGGGTACCGGGGTTTATTGTCGCAACAAGCCACGCAATAACCACATCGGTTTCGGCAGTGTGGAATTTGATGCCGAAGGTCGTTATGTGCAATGTGATTTCGATAACTTGTCTGTAATCTCTGTCTACTGCCCTTCAGGCTCATCGGGTGAGGAAAGGCAGCAGGCAAAATTTCGCTTCATGGATGAATTCCTGACACATCTAAAACAATTAGTCGCCTGCGGACGGGAAGTCGTGATCTGCGGCGACTGGAATGTCGCACATAAAGAAATTGATCTGAAAAACTGGAAGAGTAATCAAAAAAATTCCGGCTTTCTCCCAGAAGAGCGGGCATGGATGACACAAATTTTAGATACGCTAGGCTGGCGTGATGTGTATCGCGGCATTCATCCCGATACCACGGCTGAGGCTTATACATGGTGGAGTAATCGCGGTCAGGCGTGGGCAAACAATGTCGGTTGGCGCATTGATTATCAGATCGCTACGGCTGGTATTAGTGCGTTGGCAAAATCAGCTAGTGTATATAAAGACGAACGTTTTTCTGATCATTCACCGCTCATCATTCAATATGATTTTTAAGATTTAGCGCCACGCTTATCCGAAGAACCAGTAACAAACCGCAATCGACGCCAACACACCGGCCAGATCGGCCAGCAATGCACAGGCCACTGCATGGCGCGCACGCTGTATGCCAACCGCGCCAAAATAAACTGCCAACACATAAAAGGTGGTTTCCGTACTGCCCTGCATCGTTGCCGCCAGTAGCGCAGGAAAACTATCGACACCATGTGTGCTCATAGTCTCGATCAGAAATGCACGTGCGGCGCTACCTGAAAAAGGTTTGATCAACGCTGTAGGCAAGGCATCAACAAAACGCGCGTCCCATCCTGCAACATCAACCATCCAACGTATCGCAGCGAGTAATTGATCCAACGCGCCGGACGCGCGCAACACACCGACTGCACACAACATCGCGACCAAATAAGGCAGCAGATTTTTTGCGACGTCAAAACCTTCTTTGGCGCCTTCAATGAAAGCTTCATATACCGGCACCCGCCGATAAGCGCCTGCCAGTAAAAAAAATAAAATCAATCCAAACAAAACCAGATTGCCCAATAACGAAGAAGCCGCAGCCAATGCCGCAGCAGACAAGGTTGCAAGCACCGCCATCAAACTACCAAGCAGCAACGCAGCCGTGCCCAGCCAAGCAAGCACAACCGGATCCCACAGCTTCAAACGCTGTACCGCAGCCACCAGCAACAAACCCGCAACAGTCGAAGCAGTTGTTGCTAATAGTATGGGTAAAAAAACCAAAGTAGGATCAGCCGCACCTTGCTGCATGCGGTACATGAATATGGATACCGGCAACAGGGTCAGTGATGATGCGTTCAAGACCAAAAATAAAATCTGCGCATTACTGGCGATGCCGGGCAACGGATTTAATTCTTGCAGCGCACGCATGGCTTTCAAGCCTATCGGTGTAGCGGCATTGTCCAGCCCGAGTGCGTTTGCAGTGAAGTTGAGTGTGATGAGACCAAGCGCGGGATGACCGGCCGGAACCTCGGGCATGAGCCGGCGAAATAATGGTGACAACAACCGCGCCAGCGATGCAATCAGACCGGCTTTTTCAGCGATACGCAAAAAGCCCAGCCAAAGTGTGAGCGTGCCAAACAGCACCACCATCACATCAACCGATAAGCGCGCCATCGCAAACAGGCTTTCGACCATCGCCTGAAATACGGCAGGCTCGGCATGCATTAGCCAACGCCAACTTGCACTGGCCGCAGCAATAATAAAAAAGCCCAGCCATAAAATATTGAGCATGATGCGCTGTCAGTCCGCTTTTGCTTCTTCTGTTGTTGATTCCGCTTCAGCTTGCGCAATCACCGTGCGTATCCACGGCAGCAATGCATAAGCAGGAAAAGCCAGCACGAAAGTCAGCAGAAAATAATTTGCATAGCCCATTTGATACGCGCCTATGCCGCCGGCCCAACCTGCAATCGAACGCGAGAAAGCGAAGATAGAAGAGAGGATCGCGTACTCAGTTGTGGCTTTGGATTTATCCACGATGGCCATTAAAAACGCAAGGAAGGCTGCCGTACCCAGACCACCCGTAAAAGATTCAATCGCGCTGGCTGAATACATGACGGCTTGGTACAGCGGCGCAATATCGGTGCCTTGTGGTGCAGCAGGCAACAGAAAAGCGGCAATTACATAGCCAAGATTGGACAATGCCTGCCACAAGCCCAGCACCCATAGAGCGCGGAAAATACCGACACGATCGGTGTACCAGCCACCCAGCACGCCACCGGCGATAGAAAGTCCCAGGCCCAGATTAACCGACACCAGACCGATCTGCGTATTAGTAAAACCACTATCTACCCAGAACGGCTTGATCATGAAGCCTATGGATGAATCAGCAAGTTTAAAAATAAGAATGAAGCCGATTAATATCAGCGCATGCTTACGATTGAGTAGCGAAATAATGGCGCCAAATACCGGCCCTTCTGCCGCAGCTGCTGCGAGTTGTGGCGATTCCTGACGGCGGGCGCGCGTAAACAAAATAGCCGCAATCAATATCAACACCACAGGCACAGATTTAAACCACCAGGCACTTTTGAAGGTGACTATCCACGCAGGATCCAGTGCAAACAATACCGGCCACACCAAGCCCATTAAAAATAATGCCAGCGCAATGACCAATAACGGTTGTCTGGCTAACGCAGTAAATTCTGCAGCAACGCTGCTAGCGGGCTTGTCGCGCGCTGGTCGTGCCGGCTCTTTGGGGGCCATCAAACTGATTGCAGCGATTGCAAAAAAGATGAGTGCAGCTACACCATAGGTATTGGTCCAGCCTACATGATCAGATAACCAAAGCAAGATGCCTGCTGCGAGCATGCCGACGCGATAAAAACCGATACGAAAACCATTGGCCAAGCCGAGCTCTTGTTTATTTAATCGCTCTATGGTGTAGCCATCGATGGAAATATCATTGGTTGCCGAGAGCGCCGTAAAAATACCGATGGCCAGCCACACCCAGGGGCCAAAGCCCAGCTCTTGTGCGCACACGATCATCACGATGCCCATGCCAACATCGGCCGCTGCCATCCACCAGCGATGATGGCGGGTGAAGTCGATCACGGGCGCCCATAAAAATTTCAGCGTCCAGCACAAGCCCAGCAAACTCAGAAAACCGATCTTGTTGAGCTCTACACCTTGCTGCCGAAAATAGACTGGGAATAAATCATAGAACAAGCCTAACGGAAAACCTTCGGAAAAATACAGCAGGCTGACCCAGAATAATTTTGAGCGCAAAAGGCGCGGCGCAGCTGTAGCCGCTTTGGCCGGACTGGAAGGCAAATTCATGCAGTGTTCTTTTTGCGAAGACGGAATACCGCTAAGCTGCCACGCAAGTTGGGCAGGAAGGTGACGGGTTCGCCATTATCTTTAAGCGCAACACAGTCCAGCACTTCGAGTCCGACTTCGGAGGCAAGTTCCTTAAAATCACG
Organism: uncultured Burkholderiales bacterium; assembly: GCA_903904635.1. Taxonomy (GTDB): domain Bacteria; phylum Pseudomonadota; class Gammaproteobacteria; order Burkholderiales; family Burkholderiaceae_D; genus Pernthalerella. The sequence goes on from CAIVDH010000436.1 coordinate 4,354, forward strand.
AATGGTGGCGCAGCGCAGATTGGGCGTATCAAACCAATCGTAAGGCAGGCTTTCGGATACAGGCATGCGACCGCGCAAGAGGGCGATGCGATGCGGCCAGTGCGCAAAATTAGGGAATGACACTATCGCTTCACCACCCACACGAGCTATGTCACGCAGTACGCCTTCGACATTTTTCATCATTTGCAGTGCTGACAGGCATAGCACATTATCAAAGGCATTATCAGCAAACATCGCCAGACCTACTTCCAGATCTTGCTGTATCACCGACACGCCGCGTTCTATGCAGCGCGGGATTTTCAGATCATCAATTTCAACGCCGTAGCCGGAACATTGTTTATCAACTTGCAGATAGTCGAGCATGGCACCATCACCGCAACCCAAATCCAGCACGCGCGAGCCGGGCATAACCCAGTTGGCAATAAAAGCCAGATCCGCACGCAGGCCGTGAAACTCGGAAGCGCTCATGCGGCCTCCTTGTGCGCTGGCATCACGACGCGGTCGACTTGTTGCCACACGCGGTCATAGTAGGTGCGCACCACGGCCATGTAGCGTGCATCATCGAGCAGAAAGGCATCATGTCCATGCGGCGCATCGATTTCTGCATAGCTGACTTTGCGATTATTTTTTACCAATGCGCGCACCATCTCACGACTACGCTCGGGTGCGAAGCGCCAGTCAGTTGAAAAAGAAACTAATAAAAACTCGGCCTGTGTGTTGGCAAGCGCAGCAGTAAGATCGCCACCGAATGCACGCGCCGGATCAAAATAATCCAGCGCTTTGGTGATGAGCAGATAAGTATTGGCATCAAAATATTCTGAGAATTTATCGCCCTGATAACGTAGATACGATTCAATTTCAAAATCAATGCCATAACCGAATTGATAGTCTTTGCCACGCAAATCACGGCCGAATTTTTCAGCCATATCGTCATCAGACAAATAGGTAATATGACCGATCATGCGCGCCACTCTGAGACCATTTTTTGGCACGACACCATGCGCATAAAAATCCCCCGCATGATAGTCAGGATCAGTCAGTATGGCCTGACGCGCGACATCATTGAAGGCGATGTTTTGCGCCGATAGTTTGGGCGTAGAGGCAATCACCAGACAATGACGTACACGCTCCGGATAGAGCACGCTCCAGGCGGTTGCTTGCATGCCGCCCAGCGAGCCGCCCATGACGGCAGCAAATTGTCGTATCCCTAATTCATCAGCCAGACGCGCCTGCGCATGCACCCAGTCTTCAACGGTCACTACAGGAAATGCAGCGCCGTAGGGTTTGCCGGTTGCCGGATTATTGTGCATGGGGCCAGTTGAGCCAAAACAGGAACCGAGGTTATTGACGCCGATGACAAAAAACCGATCTGTATCTAATGCCTTGCCGGGACCGACCATGTTGTCCCACCAGCCAGTACTGCGTGGCTGTCCTTCATACGTGCCTGCTACGTGATGCGACGCGTTCAAAGCATGACAGACCAACACAGCGTTGGAGCAGTCGGCATTGAGTTGGCCATAGGTTTCATACACCAAGGTGTAATCAGCGAGCGATGCGCCGCTTTGCAGCGCAAGCGGGCTGGCGAAATGCATGGACTTAGGGGTGACGTTACCGATCGATTTCATAAATTTTTTTGCATGAAAAAAGCCCGACTGCACTTGGCATATCGGGCTGGATTCGGAAAATCATCGATTCGAGCTCGCTTTAGCCGTATTTGTGCGGGATATTCCCTTGCGCCCGCAAGCTGAGGTAGAGGCTCTAAGCCGACTACCGATCAAATCGGCGCAGTGCTGCAAGGATAGCGAAGTCGGGCCATAGCGTCAAACCCTCAAAAATAATGCGCCAGTAATGTTTTACAGGGCGCGCAAGCGCTCCATGGCTTCGGCTATGACCACTGGCTCATAGGCTCGCAAAATTTTCTTGGTCAGCGGCTCGATTTCCGCTAAATCGCTGCCAAGAATTTCCTGTTTGACGGCCAGTAGCTGCGCCGGGTGCATGGAAAATTCCCGTAGACCCATGCCGAGCAAGAGGCGCGTGAGTTTGGTGTCGCCGGCAACCTCACCACATACCGCCACAGGAATACCGGCTTTAGCGCCGGTTGCAATTGTGGTTGCCAGCAATTGCAATATCGCAGGATGCAATGGGTTATAGAGATGCGCGACTTCATGATCAACGCGATCTATCGCTAACGTATATTGAATCAGGTCGTTGGTGCCGATAGAAAGAAAATCAAGACGCTTGATGAACAGCGGCAGCGTTAAGGCGGCCGCTGGTATTTCTATCATTGCGCCTATCTTGATATCCGTATCGTATTTCTTTTTCGCGTCACGCAATTGTGCTTTGGCCTGCTCGATCAGCATGAGTGACTGATCGATTTCAAATGCATGCGAAAGCATGGGTATGAGCAGATGTATAGGACCAAACGCTGAGGCGCGCAAAATCGCGCGCAATTGTGTCAGGAACATCTGCGGCTCGGCCAAACAATAGCGTATCGCGCGCAAACCCAGCGCCGGATTGAGTGCTGTTTCTTCAGCTTTGGCTAGCGGCTTATCTGCGCCTACATCCAGCGTTCTGATGGTAACGGGCCGGCCTTTCATGGCGATGACGGCCTTGCGATAAGACTCAAACTGTTCATCTTCAGAGGGCAGTTTGTTGGCATGACCAGTGCGTCCCATGAATAAAAATTCAGAACGAAACAAACCGACACCAACCGCACCGGCATCTAGTGCACCGCTGCAATCTTCAGGCAATTCTATGTTTGCCAGCAAATGTATGAGGGTGCCATCCATGGTGATGGCTGGTGTTTTTTTGAGCTTGCCGAGCTTTTTACGTTCGCGCAGTAATTGGTTCTGACTCTCACGATACTGCGCTAATACGACAGGCGCAGGATCAACGATAACGACACCGGCATCGCCATCGATAATGACCCAGTCATCCTGACTGATGAGCGATGACGCATTGGCCATGCCCACTGCAGCAGGTATATCAAGACTGCGCGCGACAATGGCGGTATGTGAATTTTGACCGCCCAGATCGGTGACGAAACCGACAAAAGCACGATCGCGGAACTGCAGCATGTCGGCCGGTGAGATGTCATGAGCCACGACGATCATGTGTGCGGCAACTTCGTCGCCATCAACATGACTTTTGCGCGGCAACTGACTGGCGCTGCCTGTCAGTACTTTGAGTATGCGTTCGCCGACTTGAAGAATGTCATTTTTCCGCTCTCGCAAATAGGCATCTTCGATTTCATCAAACTGCGCAGAGAGTTCATCGATTTGTGTGAGCAGCGCCCACTCGGCGTTGTAGTGACGATTACGGATGATTTCCAGCGGTTGCTCAGAGACGATAGGGTCAGACAAAATTAGCGCATGCACATCAATGAAAGCGCCCAACTCGGAAGGCGCATCGGCCGGCAAATCTTTCCAGATTGTCTGCAGCTCCTGATGAACTTTTACGATGGCATCTGAAAGCCGCTTTACCTCAGCTTCAACCTGCTCTTCGGCAACCAGATAGTGCTTCACATCCAGCGCCGCAGGCTTTAACAGATGCGCGCGCCCGATTGCGATGCCGCGTGAAACTGGTATGCCATGGAGCGAGAAGGAGGCCATACTGTTTTCCTTATTCGCTTTCGCCAAATCGCGCGTTAATCAATTCTACGAGCGCATCAAAGCACTCCTGCTCATCCGGGCCTTCGGCTTCTAGTGTTACGGTCGATCCTTTACCGGCAGCCAGCATCATGACGCCCATGATGGATTTTGCATTGATGCGGCGCTGATTTCGTGTGAGCCAGACTTCACTCTGAAATTTACCGGCAAGCTGCGTGAGCTTGGCAGACGCGCGCGCATGCAAGCCGAGTTTATTAATGATTTCTAATTCTCTTGTAATCATTTAGGCATTTTTCTTTTTAAATTAATTTGGCGCCACACGTACGCGGTTATCAACCCGACAGGCACCGCTCTGGCCACCTGCCAGTGCCATTTCTACTGTTACATCAATTGTATTGTGGCGGTAGGTAAGGGCACGCAAAAGCATGGGCAGACTGATACCGGCAATCACTTCGATTTCACCCGGAATACAAAGCTGCAAAGTGCAATTCGATGGCGTGCCGCCCATCACATCGGTAATGACCAACACGCCCGTACCATCGTTGATCCGGTCTATCGCTGCGCGTGCGAGCTCATAGACCTCTTTAGGATCCTGATCGGCCAAGACATCAACCGCCTCAATTTGTGCCGGCTCGGTGCGAAATACATGCGTCGCGGCTTCAATAAAAGCGCGCCCCAGTGGCGCGTGCGTCAAAAGCAGAATACCAACCATGAAATTTGTCGCTGTTCTCGCAAAAATTCAGTACGCGTTGCCAGGTTCAGTTTATTTTTCGATTGCGTCTATGAACATCTTGGCAACATTAAAGCCGGTCTGCTGCGTGATCTCCTGAAAGCAGGTCGGGCTGGTTACGTTAATCTCGGTCAGATAATGTCCGATAACGTCTAATCCTACCAGCATCAGGCCGCGTTTCTGCAATATCGGCCCAAGAGCCTCGCCGATTTCGCGTTCACGAGGCGTGACAGCCATGGCCACACCGAGCCCGCCAGCAGCGAGATTGCCGCGCACTTCGCCAGCTTGCGGTATGCGCGCCAGGCTATAAGGAACGACTTCGCCATTGATGAGCAAGACGCGACGATCGCCCTGTGCAATTTCAGGAATATAGCGCTGTACCATGATGGTACGCAGCCCATGATGCGTCATGGTCTCGATGATTGCGCCCAGATTTAAACCTTCATTACCCACTCTGAAAATACCCGCACCACCCATGCCATCGAGTGGCTTTAAGATGATGTCTTTATGCTGTTCGTGAAACGCACGTATGCGTGCCTCGTCACTGGTAACCAATGTGGGTGCGATGAATTGCGGGAAGTGTGTGATCGCCAGTTTTTCATTGTGACTGCGTATGGCTTCCGGACGATTCAATACACGCGCACCATGCAGCTCTGCCAATTCCAGCAGGTAGGTGGCGTAGATATATTCCATGTTGAATGGTGGATCGGTGCGTTCTATGACGACATCAAATTCAGTCAAGGGCTGCAGCACCGGTGCATGTTGCACATGCCAGGCATCGGTCTTGCCTGTGAGCGCAACATGCGACACATTAGCCAGCACATCCTTGCCGTTAAAAATCAAATCGCCATGTCCAAAAACATAAAGTTCATGACCACGACTGGCCGCCTCCGCCATCATTGCGTAGGTGGAGTCTTTATAAATCTTGAAGCCAGACAGCGGATCACAGGCAAACGCGATTTTCATTTAAGGCTTTTCTAAAGTTAAAACTTTTACTGCTTTTAAAACACTGAATATTTTTAATACTCTTCCGGATTCGGATCTGTTTTTTCCAACTCCAGTGATGCTGCCAGCAAAGCCAGGCGCGCAACCACACCGTACATATAGAAACGGTTAGGTGCTGCTGTACCGGGCTTGGCAGCCAAATCAGGTAATGCGTGCTGTTGTGCAAAGGCCAGCGGAACAAAATGTGCACCCGGTGCGTTAAGGTTTTCATCTACGCCGCGTTCGGCATGCACCCGATAAAAACCACCGACCACATAACGATCCATCATGTAAACGACAGGCTCAGCGACGGCATCATTGATATGTTCAAAGGTGTGTACGCCTTCTTGCAAAATCACATCGGAGACTTCCATGCCTTCTTTGATAACCGACATTTTATTGCGCTGCTTGCGATTCAAATCTTTTACTTCCGACGCATCGCGCACGGTCATGATACCCATGCCATAAGTACCCGCATCGGCTTTGACGATGACAAATGGGGTTTCCTTGATGCCGTATTCTTTATATTTTTTACGGATTTTAGTCAGCAACATATCAACATTGGTTGCCAGACATTCTTCACCGACGCGCTCATGAAAATTGATGCCTGTGCATTTTGCAAAATAGGGATTCAGCATCCACTGATCAACATCGATCAGCTTGGCAAATTTTTTCGCTACTTCATCATAGGCAGCGAAGTGATTCGTCTTGCGACGCACGGCCCAGCCGGCGTGCAGCGGCGGCAGCAAAGTCTGCTCATGCAGGTTTTCCAGAATCGCCGGTATGCCGGAAGACAAATCATTGTTGAGCAAAATCGTGCATGGATCAAAATTCTTCAGCCCTAAGCGGCGTCCGTTATTTAGTCTTTCCAGCGGTTCTAACGTAATGCTGGAACCATCCGGCAATTCGATTGCAGTTGGCTCTGTCACTTCCTCGGAGAGACTGCCCAGACGAACATTAAGACCAGTCTGGCGGAAAATCTGCATGAGTCTGGATACATTTTGCAGATAAAAAGTATTGCGGGTGTGACGCTCGGGAATCAACAGTAGGTTTTTCGCGTCCGGACAATATTTTTCAATTGCAGCCATCGCAGCTTGTACCGCCAGCGGCAACATTTCTGGTGCCAAATTATTAAAACCGCCTGGGAAAAGATTGGTATCGACAGGCGCGAGCTTAAAGCCGGAATTACGCAAATCGACTGAGCAATAAAACGGCGGCGTGTGCTCTTGCCATTCCAAGCGAAACCAGCGCTCAATAGCGGGCGTAGCCGCCAGGATTTTCTTTTCAAGCTCAAGCAGTGGGCCGTTGAGGGCTGTAACCAGATGGGGGACCATGGGGGGAAACCTTATTCGGGAGTTCTGACGTGCAAAGACATAACCAAGGGGCAGATTCTAACGGCAATCACTGTTTTCCGCGTCCTATGCCATCAGCCAGTAATTGTCACGGATAGGTAAATTGGGCTAAAAGCCGAATTTTAAACCCTGAAAAGAAAAAAACGCCTCCCGAGGGAGGCGCTCTAATGGCCCAAGACTGAGGCCAAGTACTACTGAGGAGATCAGCCGTGATAAGCCGTTTCACCGTGGCTGGTGATGTCCAGACCTTCGCGCTCGTCTTCTTCAGACACACGCAGACCCAGAGTCATGTCAACCACTTTATAAGCAATAACCGAGACCACACCGGACCAGATAACGGTGATGAGCACCGCTTTAATTTGTGTCCAGACTTGTGTAACGATTGAATACGCATCTGGCGTAACCATCGCAACGGTAGTCCAGTCAGCCACTGCGCTTGGGCCACCCATGTTAGGTGAGTTAAATACACCCGTCAGGATTGCGCCCAGGATGCCGCAAACACCGTGTACGCCAAAGACGTCCAGCGAATCATCCGCACCCAGCAGACGCTTCAGGCCATTCACACCCCACATGCCGGCAAAGCCAGACAAGAGGCCAATGATCAGAGCACCGACGATACCGACATTGCCACAGGCTGGGGTGATTGCTACCAGGCCAGCAACAGCACCAGAAGCGGCGCCCAGCATGGAAGGCTTGCCCTTGAATACCCATTCGGCAACACACCAGGCAATGACTGCGGCTGCAGTAGCGAGGAAGGTGTTAACGAAAGCCAGGGCTGCAAAACCATTTGCTTCAAGCGCAGATCCTGCATTGAAACCAAACCAGCCCACCCACAATAATGCCGCACCGACCATGGTCAGAGTCAGGCTGTGTGGTGCCATGGATTCTCTGCCGTAGCCCGTACGCTTGCCTACCATGTATGCGCCAACCAGACCGGCCACCGCAGCATTGATATGCACCACCGTACCACCTGCAAAATCAAGCGCACCCATTTGCCACAAGAAACCAGCTTTGCTATTCATTGCATCAACGACCGCTGCACTGGTATACATGTCAGGACCCATCCAAAACCAAACCATGTGCGCAATTGGCGCATAGCTGAAGGTGAACCACAACACACAGAACATCAGCACTGAGGAGAACTTCATACGCTCGGCAAACGAGCCCACAATCAGTGCGCAGGTAATGCCAGCAAAAGTGGCTTGGAAAGCAGCGAATACGAGCTCGGGTATATAAACGCCCTTGCTGAAGGTGGCAGCGCTGGAGAACGTACCAGCCACATTATCCCAGCTGCCCTTCATGAACAGACGGTCAAAGCCACCGATAAATGCATTGCCTTCAGTGAAGGTGATGCTATAGCCATAAATGAACCACAACACAACGATCAACGAGAAGGTAACCATTACTTGCATCAGTATGGAAAGCATATTTTTACTGCGGACCAGGCCTCCGTAAAACAAAGCCAGACCAGGAATTGCCATCATAATGACCAGCAAAGTGGCAACCATCATCCAGGCGGTATCGCCCTTGTTAGGCACTGGCGGTACTGCAGCCGGTGCTTCTGCAGGAGCTGCTGCTGGTGCAGCTGGTGCCGCTGCAGCTGATGCTTCCGCAGCCGGAGCAGTCGAGGCTGCGGCTGGCGCAGCGGCATCTTCTGCTGATGCGACTTGCGTCATACCCAATGCAAACAACAATAGGCCGGCGCTCAAAAGGCTTGCAAAACATTTTTTCATTTATATCCCCTTAGAGTGCTTCTTTGCCAGTTTCGCCGGTACGAATCCGCACAACTTGCTGCAGGTCGTAGACGAATATTTTGCCGTCACCAATCTTGCCGGTACGTGCTGCGTTTTCTATCGCTTCAATTGCGCGTTCGACTATGGCATCGTCGACTGCCGCCTCAATCTTGGTTTTAGGCAGAAAATCAACGACATATTCCGCGCCGCGATAGAGCTCTGTATGACCTTTTTGGCGCCCAAAACCCTTGACTTCGGTAACAGTAATACCTTGCACACCAATAGCTGACAGGGCTTCGCGCACTTCATCAAGCTTGAATGGCTTGATGATTGCTGAGATAAGTTTCATTTCGGCCTCGTCAAAAAATTAAAATGCTTTGGTTACGGTAACTACGCCAGTTGTGCCGCCGAGATATCCTCTACCGCTAAAGTCATAAGTGGTTTTATTTGCATCTGTACCCACTACAGCTAAAGCAACAACCGCCAGGCCGAAGTCTTTGGTAAAGCCAACTTTCCAATCTGTGTAATCAGCAGCAGACAGATTCTTTACAACTTGCTTACCTGCATGCAGATTTAAAATGTAACCATCTTTAATTTCAACATTGGCACCGACATCGATGTAGTTACTGCCATCAGTATTTTCAGCCCAACCTATGAAATTGGTTAATGCGTGTGAATACTTAATGTAGGCTGGGCCATAGCCGACTTGAGCATAGGCTTCGGTAGTGTTTGCATTTGGAAGACCCGCAAGACTAAAGTTGTTCGATGGATAGAAATAACGAATCATGCCGACGTCGTATGACGCGCCCGCTATCTCACCGCGATTGCCGCCATAGAGATCGATCTCATAAGTACCTTTACTGATATCTGCAGTATTGTCTTTAAGCCACTGAACGTTAGAAGCCCAGGTACCAACATAAAAGCCAGTTGGCGTGTGACTGTAATCAGCGCCCGCTGATACCGCAGGTTTCATGCGGGTTTGCGAAATACCACGGAAACGATAATCATTGGTTGCACCGACGTTAAATGAAAACACATGATCTGGCGCAGGCGCTGCTGCTTCTTCAGCGTAAGCAAAGTTAGCTGCAAATGCACTCAGGATAGAGCTGGCAATAATTAGTTTTTTCATGACGTTCCTTGACAAAGAGTTTGTGAAGATTGATTAATGAGTAAAGCTTGTATGCTGCGAACAACTAAGCAGGAGCCATGCCAGCTATTAATCTGTGATTTGCCTTATCATTTAAGGCAGAGAAACAGCATCCGCGCAGCATAATTCTTGGCGACAAGCAGTCTAAC
>CAIVDH010000437.1 GCA_903904635.1 uncultured Burkholderiales bacterium
CACGGCGCGATATTGCACAATGTTTCACTTGCCACAGTAGAAGCGGGTATCCGGATAATGCCTGCGTTAGCAGAGAAGATTGATGATGAGGTCTTTAATTTGCAGTCAAAAATTAATCCTTCGACTTTAGGCAAAGGCTTGGATTATTAACTCTTAATAATCTTGACCACTTCATCCAGCATTTCCAGCATCTGATCAATTTCCCCAATCGACAAATTCAAGGCCGGCATAAATCTGAGTAAGTCCGGCCTTGGAGAATTCAGCAGTAAACCCACTGGTTCCATATCACGCGCCATCTCAACGATCTTGCCGCCTATGTCTGATCCGAGTTTCAGTGCACGCAACAGCCCTTCGCCGCGTTCACCTTCCATGCCATGTTTGGCAGAGAGTTTTTCCAGACCAGATTGAAGATAAGCCCCTTTATCGATCACTGATTGCAGAAATCCTGGAGCTAGCAAGGTATTGAGCACGGCAAGACCGACTGCAGTCATTAATGGATTGCCGTTATAGGTACCACCCTGGTCGCCTGGCTCAAAGCATGCATATTTTTCTTTGCATAGCAGCGCAGACAAAGGTACGCCACCGCCTATGCCTTTACCCAGCGTCATGATGTCTGGTTCGATATCGGAAAGTTCATAGGCAAATAATTTACCGGTACGTCCCATACCAGCCTGAACTTCATCAACGATTAATAGCAGACCATGTTTTTCAGTAAGCGCGCGCAAGCCTTGCATGAATTCTTTGGTGGCTGGTATGACGCCGCCTTCGCCTTGTACCGGCTCCAGCATCACAGCGACAGTTTTGTTTGTGATGAGTGCTGCTACGCTAGCCAAGTCATTGAGATGCGCGTGCGTAAAGCCCGGCACTTGTGGCGCGAACATGCTGCCCCATCCGGCCTTGCCAGAGGCTGACATGGTGGCTAGTGTGCGGCCATGAAAGCTGTGATCAAAGGTGATGATTTCATAGCGGTTTTCACCGGCAGCGTTTTTATGCAGCTTGCCCCATTTGCGCGCGAGTTTGATTGCGCCTTCATTTGCCTCGGCACCGCTGTTGGCAAAAAATACGCGATCAAAGCAGGAATTTTTTGTTAGCAAAGATGCTAATGCGATGGAGGGCTCGTTATAAAAAGCCGGCGATGGGTTGATTACCTTGGCTGATTGTTCAACCAGTGCCTGCTGTATGCAAGCGGGGGAATGCCCCAGACAATTTACCGCCCAGCCTTGCAGATAATCCAGATAACGCTTGCCGTTATGGTCGGTGAGCCACATGCCTTGGCCTTCGGTAAAAACCAAAGGCGGCCGATTGGTAATGGTGAGCAGTGAATCGGTATCGTAGCGCGTAAATTCGTTATGCAGAGGCTTGTTCATGTTCAGTATCGTTAACGGTTTTAGGCAGTGGCCAAATCGGCTTCAGAGGTAAAAGAGTCGGCAAAAAATTCTGTTTCGGGCAAATTGCATCTAGCCACAAAATCTTCGCGTGCCGCATCGACCATCACAGGCACACCACAGGCATAGACTTGATACGCTGAAAGATCTGGCAGATCTTGCATCACGGCGCGATGGACAAATCCGGTGCGACCCTGCCAGTTATCTTCAGGTTTTGCATCCGATATGACCGGCACATAGGTAAAGCCCGGCAGTTTTTGTGCCCATGTTTCGCACAGCGCATGCATGTAAATATCTTGCGGGCGACGACCACCCCAGTACAACGTGATAGATCGATTGAGTTTCAGATGCATTGCATGTTCAACCAATGCTTTGATAGGCGCAAAGCCAGTGCCAGAAGCGAGCAACACGATAGGCTTGTCTGAATCTTCACGTAAAAAGAAGGTGCCCAGCGGGCCTTCAAAACGCAAAATATCGCGTTCTTTCATGGTGCCAAATACATGGTCGGTAAAAAGACCACCCGGCATATGGCGTATGTGCAGACTGATTTGCTCGTCCGTATGCGGCGCATTGGCCATGCTGTAGCTGCGGCGCTTACCGTCCTTGAGTAAAAATTCTATATATTGCCCGGCCTTGTATTGCATGCGCTCGGTGGCCGGCAGTTGCAATGAAATGATTGCCACGTCATCACTGACGCGCTCAATTTTTGCCACGCGTGATGGCACTTTCTTGACTGGGAATTCGCCGCCGCCGCCGACTTCACGTACTTCTATCGTCAGGTCTGATTTTGGTTTTGCACAGCAAAACAAGGCACTGCCCGCCGCTTCTTCTTCAGCTGACAGGGCGCGTATCTGATGCGGGCCGTGTTCAAGGCTGCCGGCTATCAGTTTGCCTTTGCAGCTAGCGCAAGCCCCATTTTTACAGCCATAGGGCAGACCCACGCCGGCGCGTATGGCGGC
>CAIVDH010000438.1 GCA_903904635.1 uncultured Burkholderiales bacterium
ATTTCACCAGAAGCCTATGCTGGTGGTGCGTTGGCAAAAGTACGAGATGGTGATTTGATTACTATAGACGCATCAGCTGGCCTGCTGCAGGCGCAGGTTGAATCGACAATCTGGGATACACGTTTACCGTTACAGCAAAATCTGGGCGCAAATGGAATCGGAATGGGACGAGAATTATTTACCCTATTTCGTAACGCAGTCAGTCAGGCTGAGCAGGGGGCAACGACTTTTATGCTGCCACAGGCGCTAGAAAACAATCCGAGCGATCTGCATTTTGCCCATGCCGATGCTGCACCCTTCAGTGATGAAGATACCGCATGGGTACAAAAATCATGAGTCATTCCAAGCAAATAGCGGAGATATTGCACGCCTCAGCTGTCATTCCTGTGGTTAATATCGAGAAGCCAGAACATGCCGTACCAATTGCAAAGGCGCTGAGAGCAGGTGGGTTGCGTGTGCTTGAAATTACCCTACGCACGCAGTACGGGTTGGATGCCATAGCCGCAATTTCCCTAGCTGTGCCCAATCTCATCGTAGGCGCTGGTAGCGTTACACGAGCCGAGCAATTTCAGTTTGCAAAAGAGGCCGGTGCCATGTTTGCGGTATCTCCCGGTCTGACTGAGCCGCTAATACATTCAGCAAAGCGCAGTGGCTTACCTTTTTTGCCCGGCGTGATGACACCGACTGAAGCAATGGAGGCGCGTGAGGCCGGTTTTTTTGCGCTGAAGTTATTTCCTGCTGTATTAGCAGGCGGCGTAGCCATGCTCAAAGCCCTGTCTGGACCATTACAGGATCTTGTGTTTTGCCCGACTGGCGGTATCACCCAGCAAACTGCGGCAGCTTTTCTTGAATGCAGCAATGTCGCGTGCATAGGAGGCTCGTGGCTCACACCCGCTGATGTTATTGCGCAAGCAGACTGGGCTGGTATTACGGCGCTGGCCTTTGCTGCATCAAATTTACGCGAAGACACCATCTGATTTTATTTTCCCCACTCGCTTAACTTTCCACCGGGGAAGTATTCAAGCAATCCAGCAGTAAAATTCCTATCTTGGTGTTCGATTAACAACATTTGTGTTCGAAAAGTGCTATAGTTTTGTTGCCAAATTAACAAAATTAGCTTTGAGCATTAGCGTCATTTTTCCATCACGCAATGCGCCCTATCAAAGCAGACCAAGGAGGACAACTTGCAAGCATTTTCCAACACGGTTAGAGATATTTACGCACTGGCGGAATACGCCAACCCCGACCAATTTCTTCATCGGGCTATTGAACTGCTGCAATCCTGGATACGATTTGATGGCGTAGTTTTTGGAACGGGTGAACCCCCAGCGCAGAGTAATGTTTTTTCACCGTTCAAATCGGAAGATAACGATACTGCCGATGCAAAAACAGAGTTAGAAGAAAATAAGTTCGAGGGAGACCCGGTAGCACATGGATTTCGTAACGCACCGCATTCGCCAGTCCGGGGCGGGATTCGTGAGATATATCGTAAGGGCAAGGAAACAGAAGAAGATGCAAAAACAAAAAGAAAAACAAAAAATAAAGCAGATTTAACAGTAGATTTAACAGTAGATTCAAAAGAAGAAATTAAAGCAGAGATAAAAGCAAAAGGGCGTCGTGTGGCAGGCGTACGTTCCCTCGCAGAAGAGCTAGGCTTGTGTCATTTGCTCGTGCATGGTGACAACCCTGCGCAAGCCAAGCCTGCGCGATGGATAGTTTTATATCGAGCACAAGACGTCAGGTTTTCGCAGATGGATGCAGCTTGTCTGCATAGTCTATGGACGCATTTGTCACGCGCAATTGTGATCAACCGCACTCGATCTATTGAACGCCAGTATAAAAAGGCAGATGAAACGGTATCAGGCCTGATTAGTATGCAAGGCATTGTTGATATAGCTGATGCGCGTTTTTTTGACATGCTTGAACTGGAATGGCCTGAACTCGCACCACAGACCATACCTGAAGCCGCACTTGAATGTCTGCGGCTAGGTAAAGTATTTCGCGGTACTCAGATTGAAATCAGCCTGGCAAGACAGCAAGGTTTTAATGTTTGCCGGATTCGTCCTATTAATGCGCAAGAAGTGTTGACGCCGCGTGAATTTGTCGTTGCCAGACGTTTTGCCGCAGGTATGAGTCATAAACAAATTGCGCGCGAGCTGGGTGTATCGCATCACACAATACGTAATCAGCTAGCGCATTTATATCGCAAGTTAAATTTGCATGATAAGGATGCGCTTGCTGATTACCTTGCACTGAACGTGTTATTGAAATGATCCTATAGAATATCGTCTGGATTTTTACAGGCGATATCAAATGACACAAGATGAACTCAAACAAGCCGTGGCACGCGCAGCGCTCGATTACGTGGTGGATGGTGCCATTATTGGTGTGGGCACTGGCTCTACTGCCAATTTTTTCATTGATGAGCTTGCTAATATCAAAAGCCGCATCAAAGGGACTGTCGCTTCGTCAGAGGCGACAGCGGCGCGTCTGAAGTCGCATGGCATTACTGTATTTGATCTTAATGATGTTGATGCTATGCCAGTCTATATCGATGGCGCCGATGAAATTGATGCCAGCGGCGCGATGATTAAGGGTGGCGGTGCTGCACTCACGCGTGAAAAAATCGTAGCCTCGGTGGCTGACAAATTTATCTGCATTGCCGATGGTTCTAAACTGGTTGAGGTAATGGGGCAGTTTCCCTTACCGATAGAGATCATCCCTATGGCCTGTGCCTCTGTCAGCCGCAGTTTGGCTGCCTTGGGAGCCAAACCGGTATTGCGACTCAAAGATGGCCACCCACTGGTGACAGACAATGGCGGCTGGATTATTGATGCAGGCGGTTTAAAGATCACCAACCCCAGAGCGCTTGAGCAAAGCATTAATGACATGCCTGGCGTGATTACTAACGGATTGTTTGCGCGCAAAGGGGCAGATGTGTGTTTGCTGGGTATGGCTGATGGTGTAACGGTGTTGAAATTTTGATGGCTTGCAAACAGGTTGATTTTTTAGACGATGAATTCAGGGCTCCCAGCGGATTGTGATACCTCGTATTGAATGAGCTGTATTTGAAAAAAGACTGGCTGCCAGATTGACATGCCCATTCGCATCCTTGGGCATGTTATTTAATATCCCAGCCACATTAGAAAGAGTAACGTGATTTTGCTGGCCGGCGCTTAAATATTGGTTCAGCAATGCGGAATTTTGTGTAGCGCTATTTACTTTTATGTGATGTCCATTGATGAACTCACTCGCTAATTTCTCGCCTTTATGAATGTTACTAATTTTATCTTTAATTTTTTGCGACGTACTTCGGTTTGCAGTGCCCCTGAATAGCACCAAAGTATTCTGATTATTACGTTGCTCGATTTTTCCATACCAAACCCCTGGCGCATTTGCTGGACCTTGAAAAACAACTGCATCAATAGGCATTTCACCCTCCCAATCGTAAAAATGGTTAGAAAAAATTGCGTTTTAAGAATGATTCAAATGCCAAAGCGTTGCAACAGCACCGGTGTATTAATGGCTACTTAGTATTTGTGGTTTGCGCATGACAAAATAACTTTTCCAGCACAGCGCCCTTGCCTGCCG
>CAIVDH010000439.1 GCA_903904635.1 uncultured Burkholderiales bacterium
CATATGACTTTGCGTGGTTTGTTTGAATTCAAAATCGATCCGTCCAAAGCAGTTGCTATAGATGAGGTTGAGCCTGCCAAAGAAATCGTGAAACGTTTTGTGACGGGTGCTATGTCGCTGGGCTCGATTTCAACTGAAGCGCATGCGACGCTGGCAATTGCGATGAACCGCATCGGTGGTAAATCCAACACTGGCGAAGGCGGTGAAGATGAAAATCGTTATCGCAATGAATTGCGTGGCATTCCGATTAAAAAAGGCGACACGCTTGCGTCCATTATTGGCAAGGATCGCGTAGAAGTCGATTTGCCATTGCAAGATGGTGATTCGCTGCGCTCAAAAATTAAGCAAGTGGCGTCAGGTCGTTTCGGCGTGACCACCGAATACCTGACTTCTGCTGAACAGATACAGATCAAAATGGCGCAGGGCGCCAAGCCAGGCGAAGGTGGTCAGTTGCCGGGTCATAAAGTATCTGAGTACATTGCCAAGCTGCGCTTCTCGGTGCCAGGTGTGGGTTTGATTTCACCGCCACCGCATCATGATATTTATTCCATCGAAGATTTGGCGCAGCTAATACATGATCTGAAAAACGTTAATCCTAGCGCCTCTATTTCAGTCAAGCTGGTCTCTGAAGTGGGTGTCGGTACGGTCGCAGCAGGTGTGGCCAAGGCCAAGGCTGATCATGTCGTCATCGCCGGTCATGATGGCGGCACCGGTGCATCGCCGCTGTCATCGGTCAAGCATGCGGGCAGCCCATGGGAATTGGGTCTGGCCGAGACGCAGCAGACGTTGGTGCTGAATCGTTTGCGTAGCCGTATTCGCGTGCAGACTGATGGTCAGATTAAAACCGGTCGTGATGTCGTCGTTGCCGCTTTACTGGGTGCAGATGAGCTCGGTTTTTCAACTGCACCGCTAGTGGTCGAAGGTTGCATCATGATGCGCAAGTGTCACTTGAATACTTGCCCGGTCGGCGTTGCGACACAAGATCCGGTGCTGCGCGCAAAATTCCAGGGTAAGCCTGAGCATGTGGTGAATTATTTCTTCTTTGTTGCAGAAGAAGCCCGGCAAATCATGGCGCAGCTGGGTATACGCACTTTTGATGAAATGATTGGGCGCGTAGATTTACTAGACAAATCAAAAGCCATCACACATTGGAAAGCCAAAGGTCTGGACTTCAGCAAGATTTTCTTCCAGCCTGATGTGCCAGCATCTGAGCCGCGTCATCAGGTTGAAGTGCAGGATCACGGCCTGGAAAAAGCGCTTGACCATAAACTGATCGCACAAGCCAAGCCTGCGATTGATCGTGGTGAGAAAGTGTCGTTCATCTCGCCGGTAAAAAATCTGAACCGCACTGTGGGCGCGATGCTCTCTGGTGAGGTGGCTAAGAAATATGGTCATGAAGGTCTGCCGGATGACACGATACATATACAACTGCAAGGTACAGCAGGACAGTCATGCGGCGCATTCTTAGCGCATGGTGTCACGCTGGATCTGGTCGGTGAGGGCAATGACTATGTGGGCAAGGGCATCTCCGGTGGCCGCATCATCGTGCGACCCAACACCGAGTTCCGCGGCCGTGCTGTAGAAAATATGATCATCGGTAATACGGTCCTGTATGGCGCCATCGCTGGTGAGGCCTTTTTCAATGGCGTGGCGGGTGAACGTTTTGCGGTTCGTAATTCAGGCGCGATCACGGTGGTTGAAGGTACAGGCGACCATGGTTGTGAATACATGACAGGTGGTACGGTCGTTGTACTGGGTATGACTGGGCGCAATTTTGCAGCCGGTATGTCTGGCGGCATCGCTTATGTGTACGATGAAGACGGCAACTTCGCCAAGCGATGCAATCTGGCGATGGTGGCATTGGAGACTGTGATGACGGTCTCGGAGCAAGAAGCCAAGGTTGACCGCTCGAGCTGGCATAGCCAAATTCGGAATGCCGAGCCGCAGGCTGACGAGGCCATACTCAAAGGGTTGATTGAGCGTCACTTCAAGCATACCGGCAGCACACGCGCCCGGGCTTTGCTGGATGACTGGTCAGCTGCGCGCGCAAAATTTATCAAAGTATTCCCGACAGAATACAAGCGTGCGTTGGGCGAGATGCATGCAGCAAAAGCGGGCAAAGCAAAAGAGAAAGTTTCGGCTTAAATTTTACCAACTGAAAAATCGTCGGCCAAACAATTTGGCTGACGAACATCATGCGCAAAGAATGTGAGTAAAAAAAATGGGAAAAATAACTGGCTTCATGGAATTTCATCGTTTGCAGGAAGCAAGCGAAGCGCCGGAAACTCGCAAAAAACATTACAAAGAATTTCAGCTGCATTTGTCGGATGCTGATGCAAAAGTACAAGGCGCCCGCTGCATGGATTGCGGTATTCCTTTTTGTAATACCGGCTGTCCGGTCAATAACATCATCCCGGACTGGAATGATCTGGTTTACAACGGCAATTACCAAGAAGCGCTGGAAAACCTGCATTCAACCAATAACTTTCCTGAGTTTACGGGTCGCATATGTCCTGCTCCCTGCGAAGCAGCCTGCACGCTGGGTATTAATGATGATCCTGTGGGCATTAAGTCGATAGAACATTTCATCATCGACAAAGGCTGGGAAAATGGTTGGGTCTTGCCTATGCCATCCCCAGTGAAGACGGGCAAAAAAGTGGCCATCGTCGGTTCCGGCCCTGCCGGTATGGCCGCTGCACAGCAACTCGCGCGCGTCGGTCACGATGTGACTGTGTTTGAAAAAAATGACCGTGTCGGTGGTTTGCTTCGTTATGGTATTCCTGATTTTAAGATGGAAAAATCGCATATCGATCGCCGTGTCGAGCAAATGCAGGCAGAGGGTGTCACGTTCCGTACCGGCGTTTTGGTTGGTAAGGATTTTCCTGAAGGCATACTCAACCTGGCCAAAGAAACGATTTCGCCAGAGCAGCTGAAAAAAGAATTTGATGCTGTCGTGATTGCTGGCGGCGCTGAAGTGCCGCGTGATTTGCCAGTACCAGGACGCGAGTTGGAGGGCGTGCACTATGCGATGGAATTTTTGCCTTTGCAAAATAAAGTCAATGCTGGCGACAAACTCAAAGAACAAATCATGGCAACCGGTAAGCACGTGGTCGTCATCGGCGGCGGTGATACTGGCTCTGATTGCGTGGGTACCTCTAATCGTCATGGCGCAGCA
>CAIVDH010000440.1 GCA_903904635.1 uncultured Burkholderiales bacterium
CTGGTGACGTCACTTGATGCCCAATAAAGACAGGCGCAATTTTGGTTCACTGGTTTTTGCATCCAGCCAGATGGCAAAAAAAGCAGGACCAAATTCCGGGTCGGCTATTTCACCGATGAGCTTGCCGTCCCTGTAAAAGCGCGTAGCTTTTCCTGGCGTATAAATACCGGTCAGATGCGTACCTTTTTCTACGTCAGGGAATAATGATTTCATGCTTGCCAGCCATGCGGCATGTTTTGCAGAATTGCCTATGCCAAGTTTTTTGATTTCATCAATGCTGGCCACTGCAATTTTTTCGCCGTGTAGTGTGCGTGCATAGTGCAGATCAAGTGCGAAGCTGTTTGTTGTGAGTTGATTGGGTGTGACGCCTGAATTTTCGCTCCAGAGTTCGGCGCTATATATTTTTAATCCGAACCAGGTAAACGAACCGCTACCCTGCAGGCGTGCATCCGGCAGTATTGCGCGCAGATAGTCGGGCGCAGATTGTGCCCATACCGTGTGCAAATTTACTGAAAATAAAATCGCAAAGCAAAATAATACAGTGCGCAAAACTGGATGGAGGGTTTTAGTCATAGCTGACATATCAGACTTTTTGCAGCGTGAGCTGAAACAGATCGATGCTTTTTGCTCTGAAGCCTGCTTCGCAATAAGACAGATAAAATTCCCAGGTGCGATTGAAGCGCTCATCAAAACCGAGCGTCGTTATTTCAGGCAGACGCGCCTGGTAAGCTTGCTGCCATAGCGCGAGTGTGCGGGCATAGTCGAGGCCGAATGCAAATTCCTGCATAATTTTCAGCCCGTGTTTTTCTGCATGCGCACGAAACACCGATGGTGAGGGCAGCATCCCGCCAGGGAAAATATATTGTTGAATAAAGTCTGTGCCTTTACGGTAGCGCGCAAATAATTCATCAGCAATGGTGATGGTTTGTATGCAGGCGCGTCCGCCGGGCTTCAATAATTTTGCGACACAAGAAAAATAATCATCCCAATAGGCTTCGCCGACTGCTTCAAACATTTCTATCGAAGCGATGGCGTCGAATTGTCCGTCTGTATCGCGGTAGTCTTGCAGGCGCAAATCTGCTTGCTGCGCCACGCCGGCTGCTTTTAATCGTTGCAAGGCAAAATCACGTTGCTCGGTTGAGAGGGTCAGTCCTGTGATGTGCGCGCCGCGTTGCGCTGCCAGTTCGGCAAAGCCACCCCAGCCGCAGCCTATCTCTAAAATGTTGTTACCTGCTGTGATATCGAGCTGATCCAGTATGCGCAAATATTTTGCATGTTGCGCTTCTTGTAATGTCGCTTGCGGTTCGCTAAAGAGTGCGCTGGAATACGTCATCGACGGATCTAGCCACAACTGATAAAAATTATTGCCTATGTCGTAGTGCGCATGGATATTGCGTTTGCTGCCAGCGCGCGAATTGCGATTGAACAGATGCTTGATCCTATATGCCAGACTGCCCCACCAAGTGCCATAGATTGCTGTTTCAACTGCGTGACGATTGTGTATGAATAGCTCGAGCAAGCGCGACAGATTATCGGTTTGCCAGTCACCATGAATATAGCTTTCAGCGAAACCGATATCGCCGGATTTGACTGCGGCTATGCAGGGTTCCCAGTTTTTTAATGTGAGCGTGACTGGTTCGCTGCCATCACCAAATTGCAGCACGGCGTGATCCGGACATTCCAGTCTTAGCGTGCCGTATTTGATTTTGCGTAGCAATTGCAGCATCAGCTGCGCCTGCGCAGGTATCGATGCCGCAGGCGATGATGATCGCTGCTGATGGCCGCTCAGTGGTGAAGAGAAATCCTTGTTCATCGGCTTAAATGGTTAGATGGGGGGGTTGGTTTTTTAAAAAATGGTGCGCCTTTGATAAATAATTTTGCCGCTTGCCAGTGAATGCGGAAAATCACACCAAATGTCATTAATGGAAATCGTAAAAATGCGTAGGCCAGACCGGCGTCAGATATGGGATGCAGATTACCGGAGATACTGGTCAAAAGTAATGGGCCTAGCGTATCGTCATAATCGATGCGCGCGACGATGCGTTCAATTTTTTGATCTTCTATTTGTTGCGTCGTGCGCATGAAGCGGAAGCGGTATTTTCCTTCGACGGCACAAAATGGCGAGACATGAAATATTTTAGTGGCAGTCAAAGGCACACCCCATGGCATGCTAGTGCCCGTATCGAGCAGGTAGTAATGCTTTTCGCCGAAGGTATTGCTGACTGCGCATAATATGGCGCGCAGCTCGCCATTTTTGCGATGACAAAACCAGAATGACACCGGATTAAATACATAGCCCAGTACGCGCGGAAAAGTTTGCAGCCAGATTTCTCCGTCTGCATCAGCTACGCCTTCGGATTTAAGCAGATTGTCTATCCATGACAGTAGCGGTGTCTTGCCATCGCCATGGTCACTGTCGTAAAAGGCAAGCAGATTGAAACGGTTGCGTGAACAGAGCCTGGTTGGCAGCGCATCGTCACCAAGTGTGCGCAGCGGCAGCAGCAGGGTGTAGTCGCCATAGCGAAAACTATTGGCAGACGGACGCAGGCGCGCGTGGCGTACCTGACCCATACTTAGCTGAACTTTTTTTACCAGTTGTTC
Organism: uncultured Burkholderiales bacterium; assembly: GCA_903904635.1. Lineage (GTDB taxonomy): Bacteria > Pseudomonadota > Gammaproteobacteria > Burkholderiales > Burkholderiaceae_D > Pernthalerella. Next base: position 2,602 of record CAIVDH010000440.1, read on the forward strand.
CATGTTGGTCTAATCTGCTCAGGCAGCAGCAAACTGCAGCGCTGGCTGGTTTGATTGCTGCGCGATGGCCGCAGCAACTGCCAGTCCGGATTTGAGGCCGTCTTCATGAAAGCCGTAGCCTGTCCATGCGCCTGCAAACCAAGTGTTATTTTTGCCTTGTACCTGACTCAATGCCTGCTGTGCAGCAGTGGCTTTTGCATCAAATACAGGATGCGCATAGTCGTAGCGACCAATTACCTTAGCCGGATCTGGCTCGTTGATAGGGTTGAGCGAAACAATGACGGGAGTTTTGAATGGCAGTGGCTGTAGTTTATTAATCAAGTAGTGAACACAGACACGCGGCTCGCGGCTATTCATGCTTTCATAATTCCAGGCTGACCATGCGCTGCGTTTGTCTGGCAGGCAGCGCGTATCGGTATGCAGTACGGCATGATTGGCCTGATAAGTCACCGCTGAAAGTATCTGGGTTTCGGCGTGGCTGGCATCTTGTAACAAGGCCAGACTTTGGTCGCTGTGTGTGGCAAGAATGACGTGATCAAATAAGGGTGCGGCATCTTGCAGTTGGACGCGAATTTTTTTTGATTGACCAAAATCAGCGCGCGAAACAGATTTAACGGGCGTATTGATAAATTTATGCGGAATGGCGGCCAGCATTTTTTCTACGTAATGTTTAGCGCCGCCTGTCACCGTATGCCATTTCGGTCGGTTCTCAACCTGTAATAGTCCATGGTTATGGCAAAAGCTCACGAAGCTTGCCAATGGAAACGCGAGCATCTGCTCGGTCGGGCAAGACCATATGCAGCCTGCCATTGGTAGCAGATACCAGTCACGAAATTCATTACTGTATTTGTGTAAAGCTAAAAAGTCCCCCAGCGATATGGTTTGCATCTCCGGCGCAAGCTGATTCGCCAATGCGGTAGCTTGACGATTAAAGCGCAATATGTCGCGCACCATGCGCAGAAATTTTGGACTAAACAGATTACGTCTTTGCGCAAAGACGGTATTTAAATTTGCGCCAGCCCATTCCAGGTTGCGAGTATGCGCACCGGATGTCAGAGGCAGCTTGACTGAAAAAGACATGTCGGTGGCGCTAGTGTGTATTTGCAAATTTTCAAACAAGCGCACCAGATTAGGATAGGTGCGGTGATTAAACACCAGAAAGCCGGTATCAACGCCGTGGCGTATGCCTTCCAGCTCGACATCGACGGTGTGGGTATGCCCGCCAAAATAATCATGGGCTTCAAACAGCGTGACATCATGGCCGCTATTGGCCAATTGCCACGCAGAGGACAGGCCGGATATACCCGAGCCGATGACTGCAATCTTCATGCGATATCCGGCTTAACCAAACAGATGGATAAAAAAATGCTGTGATGCCCGCCAGAGAAATACGAGTTGGGGGAAAATCGCTCTGACATTGCCGCCGACTAATCGGGAGACATCACAGCAAAACTTGCTGTGCATTTTGCGGGCTAATTAACATGTTGGTGCGCAAAATATCTTACTGAAATACTGTGCGACATGAGTGTGATCAAAGCCACTGCAAAATATACATTCAACACTGCGCTGTTAAAGCGATTATTTTGCTGCCAGTGCTTTTTCTATGGCCGCAACCATGTTTTTGTCATCAGGCCTGACGCCACTTTCATAGCTGCTCACCAGAGCGCCATTGCGGTCTATCAGATATTTATAAAAATTCCAGCCTGGCTCTTTACCGCTGGTTTTTTTCAGCGCAGTGAAAAGCGGATTCATGCTTTTACCTTTCACCGATGATTTCGCAAACATGGGAAATTTCACGCCGTAGGTGTTGTAGCAAAAATCGGCGATTTCTTTATTGTCGCCCGGCTCCTGACTGAAGTCGTTGGAGGGAAAGCCGAGTATGACCAAACCTTTGTCTTTGTATTTAGCGTATAGCTTTTCCAGACCGTCATATTGCGCGGTATAGCCGCAGTAGCTGGCCGTGTTGATCACCAAGGTAACTTTGCCTGCGTACTGACAAAGATTCTGCGGCGCGTCATCCTGCAGACGATTGAATTTGTAATCTAGCAGCGCTGGGCAGTCCGCTGCCTGCGCGCGAATTGGCAACATTGCCAACAGGGTGATTAAGACCAGTGTTCCTAAAGACCAGAAAAAAGACTGCCTGAGTGCATGTGCCATGGTTACAATACCCGTTGGTTTAGATTTGAACTGCTGAGTACATTTTAACGCATTTCAATATTTTGTTTCTTTCCCCGGTTATTGCGAAAAAAGGGTGGGTAATGCGGCATTTGGTTTTGGTTTTGGGGGATCAGCTCAGCTTTTCCAGCCCGGTGTTTGAGAATTTTGATCCTGAACAGGACAGCGTGCTCATGATTGAGGCCGCCGGTGAAGGCAGCCTGGTCTGGTCGCACAAGGCGCGCATTACCTTGTTTCTGTCTGCCATGCGGCATTTCGCCAATGCTGTGGTTGGGAAGGGCTGGTCGCTGGAATACGTCAAGCTTGAAGACGCCGGTAGCCCCGATTTCGCCAGCCGTTTGCAAGCTGAGCTGGTGCGCCTTAATCCGCAAGCCCTTAGTTTGGCTGAGCCGGGTGAATTTCGCATGCTGACGCTGATAGAAAAATGCTGTGCTGATGCCGGCGTGACGCTGCGGCTGATGGACGACACGCATTTTATGTGCAGCCGGGCAGAATTTGCGACTTGGGCGCGCGGTAAAAAAGAATTAAGAATGGAGTTTTTTTATCGCATCATGCGCAAGAAATTCAATGTGCTGATGGAGGGTAAAGAGCCAGTCGGCGGCAATTGGAATTTCGACGCAGATAATCGTAGTGCCTATCCTAAACGCGGCAAACAAATAGGCCCCGGTGTGATTGCTGCGCCAGCGGGATTTGCGCCGGATGCTATTACGCTGGAAGTGATGGCGTTGGTTGAGCATTATTTCCCCGTTCACCCTGGTGAGCTTAAAGATTTTATCTGGCCTGTTACGCGCGAAGAGGCTTTGCATGCGTTATCGGTTTTTATTGATACTCGCCTGCCGCAGTTTGGTATTTATCAGGATGCGATGTGGACTGATACGCCGTTTGGCTGGCATTCATTGTTATCTGTCGCGCTAAATCTGCATTTGCTGGATCCGCGCGAGGTGGTGCAACAGGCTGAGGCGGCCTATCGGGCCGGACGCGTCCCGCTGGAAAGCGTGGAAGGTTTTATTCGGCAGGTATTGGGCTGGCGTGAATTCATACGCGGCATGTATTGGCTGGATATGCCGGGTATGAAAGAAGCGAATTTTTATCAGCATCAGCGTACTTTGCCGGCCTGGTTCTGGACTGGGCAAACACAAATGGCCTGTATGCGCGATAGTCTCAAGCAGACTTTGCGATATGGCTATGCGCACCATATACAGCGCCTGATGGTGATGGGAAATTTCGCTTTGCTGGCCGAACTCTCGCCGCAGCAGGTTGCAGACTGGTATCTGGCTATTTATGTGGATGCGGTCGAATGGGTAGAATTGCCCAATACGGCAGGCATGGCCTTGCATGCATGTGGCAGTCGTTTTACCAGTAAGCCCTATATATCCAGTGGCGCTTATATAAACAGACAAAGTAATTATTGCAGCGGCTGCCGTTATGATCCGGCACAGCGCAGCGGCGAAAAAGCCTGTCCGTTTACGACGCTGTACTGGCATTTCATAGCACGACATGCTGGCGAATTATCATCTAATCCACGCACCGCACTGATGGCTAAAAATCTCGATAAACTCAGTTCGGAAGAGCTGACCGCTATTCGTGGGCAAGCGCAAATCATGCTTGCCAATCTTGATACATTATGATTTCAATTTGAAAATCCCTGCTTGATTTGCGGTTGAAAGAGCATTGTCATCTGTTGTTGGTAAAATCAATCTGTCTAATAACTGCGAATGCGCCACCCATCATGCTGTATCCCGAATTATTCAGGTCATTAGAACAAGTCCGCTGGAATATGGAAACTGATATTCCGTGGGATAAGTTCGATCCTTCCCTGCTCACTGACGAGCAGGCGCAAACAATACGCATGAATGCCATTACTGAATGGTCTGCGCTGCCAGCTACCGAGATGTTTTTGCGTGATAACCGCCATGACAGTGATTTCTCGGCGTTTATGTCGATATGGTTTTTTGAAGAACAAAAACATTCATTGGTATTGATGGAGTATCTGCGCCGGTTTCGGCCAGAGTTTGTGCCAACTGAAGCCGAACTTGATCGTGTACGTTTTGAATTTGATCCGGCGCCGCCACTAGAAACACTGATGCTGCATTTCTGCGGCGAGATACGGTTGAATCATTGGTATCGCTGTGCGTCTGAATGGCATACAGAGCCGGTAATACAGCATATTTATAAAACCATCAGCCATGACGAAGCGCGGCATGGTGGTGCTTATTTGCGCTATATGAAAAAAGCACTGGGTGAAACAGGCGACAGCGCGCGCGCCGCTTTTGCAAAAATCGGCGTGTTGATGGCTTCGGCTCGTCGCACCGAAAAACCTTTGCATCCTACTAATCTGCATGTGAACCAATCCCTGTTCCCCAACGATACGGTGCAAAGTCGCCTGCCAGATCCGGCCTGGCTGGAGGCCTGGCTAGATCATCAGATTTGTTTTGATGGCGAATGGGAAAAGAAAGTAGTCGACCGGATTTTGCATAATCTTTCGCTGCTGTTTGAGCGCACCTTCGTCACGGTGCAGGATTTGAATCGTTATCGTAAAGAGGCTGTTAACAGGCTGGCTGCATTGAATGCACCTACGCCGGTTGTTTGATGGAAGATTTATCCTTTTTTGGGGAGCGCATCTAAGTCGGCAATGAGGTTAAATTCATCAGCTAGTTTTGCACTCCTTTTGATGTGCTTGATTGCACTAGGTGGATGCGCGCAATTTTCTGCCGATGGTGGTGTGGGCAAAGTATCAGATCTTGCCGGTCACAATATTGCGCGAGTCACTGACGCGACAAGTGCGAAAAAAATAGCCGATGAAACGCGTTTGGCGCTCGCTCAGGAATTAACTGCCGATGCGGCAGTTCGCATTGCGCTACTAAACAATCAAGCCCTGCAGGCAAGTCTGGCCGAGCTCGGTATATCCGAAGCAGATCTGGTGCGCGCAGGGCGTCTGCCGAATCCCTTCCTGAGTTTTTCACGCTTATCAAGTACCAATGTAGAGATAGAGCGCGCCATAGGCTTTGATTTTCTTGCGCTCTTGACTATGCCCAAGCGCATCAAAATAGAACGTCAGCGTTTTCTCCAAGTACAGCAGCAGGCAGCACTGCAGGCAGTGCAACTTGCGATCAATACCCGGCGTGCCTATTTCAATGCCGTAGCAGCAACTGAGACCGCATATTATTTGCAGCAGGCGACAGAGGCCACCGCTGCAGGCGCAGAGCTCGCTGCCGAAATGAAAAAAGCCGGTAACTGGAGTGCGCTCGATGCGATGCGTCAGCAGGCTTTGTTTAATGATGCGCTCACACAAAGCGAGTTGGCCGGGCAGGCCAGGTTGGCAGCGGTCGAAGCCTTAAGTCAGTTGCTGGGCCAAGACGATGCCGCAGCGCTTAAATTGCCCGCGCGTTTGCCAGTCATACCAGCGGCGTTAGAAAAAATTGAGAATCCCGCGCAACTGGCCATTGATCAAAGACTGGATGTGCAAATCGCGCGCACGAATACGATTGCGCTGGCTGAGGCATTGGGGCTGGCAAAATCCACAGCGATGGTGGATGCGATCCGCCTGACTTATCAAAATAAAAGTGCTACCGGCGAGCCGCTTGCTGATGGATTTGGTGTGTCACTGATGTTGCCGCTGTTTGACTGGACGCATGCCAAAAGCCGGCGCGCACAGGAGCAATATTTGCAGGCGGTGTATCGCAGCGCGGATGTAGCGATACGCGCGCGTTCTGATGCCCGCACTGCTTATGCGGCTCGTAAAACAGCCCATGCGTTAGCGCTGCATTATCGAGATACCGTAGTGCCGACACGCAAACAGATTTCAGATGAAACCCTGCTGCGCTATAACGGTATGCTAATTAGCGTATTTGAATTATTGATCGATGCGCGCAATCAGATATTGGCAGTTAATTCATCTATACAAGCATCACGTGATTACTGGCTTGCAGAATCTAACTGGCAAATGGCTTTGCATGGCGGCGCAATCGTCATGAATGCATCGCCTGCGGCCGCACCTGTTGCGGCTATGCCTTTGGGGCATTAATAGGAACGCTGATGGTCTCTCGTAGAAATTTTCTCTCTGGTGCTGCTGCTACGGCGGCGACAGTGGCTATAGCTGCAGGAGCGGTTAGCCGCGCTGCTGCCGGTGCGCTGCCTGAAGCGGCCAGCATCACGCATGCGCGCACGATGCCGCCGCCTTTACCTAAAGATGGGCGGCCGTTTTATCCGGTCGTTACATTAAACGGCTGGAGCGCGCCATGGCGCATGAAAAATGGCTGGAAAGAATTTCATCTGGTTGCTGAAATTGTGGAGCGCGAAATTGCGCCCGGCATGACAGCCAGGCTGTGGGGTTATAACGGATCTAGTCCCGGCCCCACTATAGAAGTGGTGGAAGGCGATAAGGTGCGCTTGTTTGTCACTAATAAGCTGCCTGAGCACACCACCATACACTGGCATGGCCAGCGTCTGCCGAATGGCATGGATGGTGTGGGTGGCCTGACGCAGCCGCAGATCGCGCCGGGTAAAACATTTGTGTATGAATTTGAAGCGCGTCGCGCCGGTACCTTCATGTATCACCCGCATGCTGATGAAATGGTGCAGATAGCCATGGGCATGATGGGTCTGTGGATCACACACCCCAAAGATCCGCAGCATAGGCGTGTAGATAGGGATTTCGCATTTTTGATGAATGCCTATGATATAGACCCGGGTAGCTTTAAGCCGCGTACCAACACCATGCTGGATTTTAATATTTGGACCTGGAACAGTCGCGTGTTTCCCGGTATTGCTTCATTACCGTGCCGCCTCAATGACCGTGTGCGCATACGCATAGGCAATCTGACGATGACGAATCATCCTATACATTTGCACGGTGCCGAATTTGAAGTCACGGGTACGGATGGTTGCTGGGTGCCTGAGACTGCGCGAGTACCTGAAGTGACGGTCGATATCGGTGTGGGTCAGATGCGCGCGATAGAATTTCATGCCACCGAGCCCGGTGACTGGGCATTTCATTGTCACAAATCCCATCACACCATGAATGCGATGGGACATAACGTGCCCAACATGATCGGTGTTGATCAGCGCAAGGCGGCAGCGCGCATTAACAAATTAATTCCTGACTATATGGCCATGGGCAGCAAAGGTATGGCCGAGATGGGTGAAATGGAAATGCCTTTGCCCGTGAATACCTTGCCGATGATGACGGGCACAGGTCCGTTCGGTCGCATAGAGATGGGCGGTATGTTCACGACTGTGAAAGTCAGAAAAAATCAAAAAGTGGGCGACTATACCGATCCGGGCTGGTATGACGCACCCGCAGGGACGCGTGCTTATGAATTGACTTCTGATCGCGCTATAGAGCCGGCAGATAAAATAAATCATGACGGTCATCAGCACGGTAAAGGATAAATTTAAGACTGTAGAATTTTTTTAAGGATAAGTAAACATGAAACGACGCAAGCTATTGCAGGCTGGCCTCATCAGTCTGTTGTTACCGGTGATTACGCAAGCGCACCCTAAACTTTTCGTTGAGGTTTACAAGACGCCGGGTTGCGGCTGCTGTAAAGACTGGATTGCGCATCTGGAGCAAAATGGTTTCAAGGTGGTGGCGCATGATGTGCCGGATACGGCACCTTATCGGACGCGTTACGGTGTGCCCAAAGAATTATCGTCTTGCCATACCGGCGTTATTGATGGCTATGCGCTTGAGGGGCATGTGCCTGCGTCAGAAATCAAGCGCTTACTGACTGAGCGTCCCAAGGCACGTGGCTTGTCGGTGCCGGGTATGCCGGTTGGTACCCCGGGCATGGAAGTCGAGGGCACGCGACGTGATGCTTATGATGTGGTGTTATTTGGAGCTGATGGCAGCCGTAAAGTTTTTCGCAGTTATGCTGCCCAGCCCTGATAGTAAAGGCTTATTTAGATGAAGTATTTTGTAAGCAGTATATTTTTTTTGGCGCTTGTTGCTTTGATGCCTGCCATGTCGGTGCAAGCCAATACGGATGTTGTGCGGATGGCAGAAGAAGGTGCAATGAGCTCAGGCGAAGTGCGAAAGATTGATCTTCAGGCGGGCAAGCTGACAATCAAACATGGACCTATCGTTAACCTGGATATGGCTGCAATGACGATGGCGTTTCGTGTTAAGGAGCCGGCGGTGCTGGAATCATTAAAGGTCGGCGACAAAATACGTTTTGTCGCCGAGCGTATTAATGGCAGTCTGATGGTGACTTACATAGAACGTACAGAATAGTTTGGTCTGCGCTATTAATCATCACGATCATTAATCATTAATGATTGTGATGATCATGATTATTCATCCCATCTTTATTTTCTGATGGCTTAGCGTGCGCCTCTTTGTCACTGACATGAACAACAATTTTCACTTTTCCAGCTTTGCTGAAAGTGAGCATCATTGGAAGTTTATCGCCTGCCTGCAGAGGCTTTTTCAGTCCTAGCAGCATGATGTGATAACCCTCACCCGGCTTCATGCTCACTTGTGCGCCTGCTTTGATTTCCAGGCCCTCAACTGCGCGCATTTTCATTACATCGCCTTCCATGCTCATGCTATGTATTTCTACAGAGGTGGCCGCAGGCGAACTGGCTGCTATTAGCTTGTCATCGGTTTTGCCATTATTTTCAATCTGCATATAAGCTGCACCGTTGGTTTGGCCAGCGGTGGTGGCGCGTGCGTGAGGATGTTCGATTTCAAGGCTGCCAATTTTGAAGCTGTGCGCAAATGCGACTGAGCTCGCCAGAAGAGCTACGATTGCAACGATGGATTTTAATGACATGAGCATTCCTTAAAAATTAAAAAACTGATTGCAGGGTAAATTATAGGCCTCTGAGGCAGGTCGGCTACTTATCATGCGCCGCCCAAAAACCCGTTCTGACGCCAGGCTTCATACACCACCACTGCCACGGTGTTGGATAAATTCAGGCTGCGATTATCTGGTCGCATGGGCAGGCGCAGTCTTTGTGGCTCTGGAAATGAAGCGCGTAATTCAGGCGCAAGCCCGCGTGTTTCTGCACCAAACACAAATATATCGCCGGCCTGAAAATGCGTGTCTGCAAAATTTTTTGAGCCGTGCGTGGTCATGGCAAACATGCGGGTTTTATCTGGTTTTATTTGTTGTATAAAAGTATTCCAGTCGGCGTGTACTTGCATGTTTGCATAGTCGTGATAATCAAGTCCGGCACGCCGCATCTTCGCATCATCAAGAGGAAAGCCCAGCGGCTCGATTAAATGTAATTGCGCGCCGGTGTTGGCGCACAGACGAATGATGTTGCCGGTGTTGGGTGGAATTTCTGGTTCTACCAATACAACATGAAACAAGATGTTCTCCTGCTAAAAATAAAAATTCAGCGTAAGGGTGTACGCGCAAATACCAAATTGGTGACGCGCGCTGCACCGTAACGCTTGAGGCAGGCGGCCAATTCATTAAGGGTGTGCCCGGTGGTCATAACATCGTCCACCACAATAATATGTTTATTTTTTATGGATGGTGCATTAGGTGAAACGATAAATGCGCCGCGCATGTTAACCCGTCTTTCTTTTAATAATAGTCCTGCCTGTGCAGGGGTTTCACGTACCCGCAAGCAGAGTTGCAGCGCTAGCGGCAGCTTGAGGTGGTTTGCCAGTGGCTTTGCGATTTCAGTAGCTTGATTGAATCCACGCTCTGCAAGTCGCGCCGAGGACAAAGGTACGCCTGTAATTAGATCGGCTTTAAGGCCCCCTTGCAGCAATATGGTGTCACGCAACAGCTTCGCGAATGCTGATGCTAGTGCCAGACGCGCATTAAATTTTAAGTCCTGTACTAGCTGATCAACTGGCGCGGCGTAATCGCACACCACGATACTCGCATCAAAGGCCGGCGCATCAGACTGACATGCGCCGCACGCAACCCCATCTGCGCTATGTTTTAGTTTACGCGCGCAAACCGGACAGCGGTCGTTTTCCGGTTTGAAAAAATGTTCGCTACAATTTTTACATACGCAGTGATTGCTGCCAGTGCTTGCGCCGCGGGTGATTGCCCCGCACAGTGCACAGTGGCCCGGGAGCAGGCTGTCGAGCATTCTGCGCACACTTGAGCCAAATACATTTGAGATTGAATGTTTAAGCAGATGGGCAGGCATACTGTTTGTGTTTGTGCGTGTAAACTGCGCTGCATTATCCCATTGCTGAAACCAAGCCGGCGCTTTATGTCACCTCACTCCAATGAAATGTCTGGTAACAGTCGCCAGAGCGCACCGATTTCGATAGCGCGGGTCAGGCAATTATTTTCAAGAACAGAGCGCGTTGCAGAATCTCAGTTTTTACGCCGTGAAATTTCAGGCCGCATGTTCGAACGTCTTGCATTAATTAAAGCCAATCCGCTGCTAATAGTTGATGCTGGCTGCGGTGAGGGCGAAGATTTGCTGCCGCTGCACCAGTTATTTCCACATGCCAGTCTGCTAGGCATCGATGCGTCATCCGCCATGCTAAGTAAAGCGCGCTCAGTCGTTGCCAGTGCTAAATCAGCCATGAGTCGTATTTTTAACGCTGTGTTTGGTCGCTCGCGTCCGGCGCCCGGTAGCGCCATGTTGGGCTGTGCTGACTTTGCGCGTTTGCCGCTGGCGGCTTCCAGTGTTGACCTGATCTGGTCTAATCTGGCGCTACACTGGCATCCGCAGCCTGATCTGATTTTTGCCGAATGGCGCAGAGTGATGCGGGTTGACGGCTTACTGATGTTTTCCTGTTTCGGACCAGATAGTTTTCGACAATTGCGTGAGGCTTTTGTCAGCGTTGGAGAAAATCATGCTGTGCTGCCCTTCGTAGATTTGCATGATTTTGGCGATATGTTGGTTGATGCAGGTTTTTCCACGCCAGTTATGGATATGGAAATTCTGAATATCACTTATTCATCAACCGAGAAGCTCCTTAGGGATTTGCGCGCGATCGGCGGTAATCCTTTGATAACGCGCAGGCGTTCTCTATGGGGGCGCAAACAATGGGAGCAGTTGCTAGGTGCTTTGGAGCGTCATCGCGGGCCTGATGGTTTAATTAATTTGTCGGTCGAAGTGATTTATGGGCATGCATTTCGACCAGTGCAAACCAAAACTGCAAATGGCGAAAGCATCATAAAGTTAGACTTAAAGCGCAAGTGAATGATTAGAGTGGAATGTAACTGGTGAGTTTCCATTCCTTGGTGTTAAGTGTTTCCCCTTGGCGAGCACTTGTCTTTTGTCTTATACTTGTCAAGTTTTGAGCTGATCAATTGTGACTTGATCTTTGGGCGAGGTGTGGTGAGATGGTGACGCGTGAGTGGATTTTGAAGCAGAATTGCTCTATTTCGCCGCGCCAACTGGCCAAAGCTTACGCGGGTTTGTGTGCCGCTTCGCTGATGGTTGCAACTTACTTTACGTTGCACGGTGCATGGGTGGTACTAGTTTTTGCAGTATTGGAAATGACGGCATTGGCAGCGGCTTTTTTGTATTTTGGCCGGCATGCAACAGACAGAGAGCATATTGCATTGAGCGATGCTCATCTGACAGTGCAGCTGATTCGCGCAGAAAAGACCCGGCAATTTAATTTGGATCCGCGTCGTACGCGCGTGGATATGCCAGAGCTGCAGCACAGATTAATCGGGCTGGAGGCCAATGGCGCCAGAGTCGAAGTAGGCAGGTTTTTGACGGATCGCAAGCGTAATGAATTTGCGCGTGAGCTCACTGCAGAGCTGCGTGCAGTACTGAACAGATAATAAACAAAATTTTTATTTAGGCTTTTGAGGACAATATGAAATACGCGAAGCGCCTATTACCGATGATTGTAATGTTTGCCGGACTGTTAGCGGCTGGATCATCATTTGCGGTCAGTGACATGACGGGTGGTCCTGCTGTTCGTGAGTTGAATTTTCAACCGCCTGTTACGGCTATTGCAGCCGATATTTATCAGCTGCATAACTGGATGATGGGTATTTGTGTGGCGATCTTCCTTGCTGTGTTTGGCGTAATGTTTTATTCCATATTTAAACACCGTAAATCGCTGGGTCACAAGTCGGCCAGTTTTCATGAAAGTACTACTGTTGAAATAGCATGGACCATCGTGCCTTTCGTGATAGTTGTGCTGATGGCTTTGCCGGCGACCAAGACCGTGGTGGCAATGAAAGACACATCCAACGCAGATATCACCATTAAAGCTACTGGCATGCAGTGGAAATGGGGTTATGACTACCTCAAGGGCGACGGTGAAGGCATTGCTTACTATTCGGCCCTATCTACCCCGCGTGACCAGATCCATCACGGCGCCACTAAAGGTGACAATTACCTGCTGGAAGTTGATCATCCATTGGTCGTGCCTGTGAATAAAAAAATTCGTATCGTAACCACTGCCAATGATGTGATTCATGCATGGGGTGTGCCGGCACTGGGCGTCAAGCAGGATGCAATTCCTGGATTTGTACGCGACACATGGTTTAAGGCTGAAAAAGTGGGTACCTATCGTGGCAATTGCTACGAGCTGTGCGGCAAAGAACATGCGTTCATGCCCATCGTTGTTAACGTAGTCAGCGAAGAAGATTACGCAAAATGGGTAAGTGAGAAAAAACCAAGTTCCGGTGCAACTGGTGAAGATCCCAATAAAACATGGACGGTTGCAGAGCTGTCTAAGCGCGGCGAAGAAGTTTATAACGGCAATTGCGTAGCCTGTCATCAGGCCACAGGCAAGGGTGTGCCGGGTGCGTTCCCGGCGTTGGATGGTTCTACAGTTGTAAATGGCCCTAAAGAAGGTCAGGTTGATATTCTGTTGAATGGCAAAAATGCGATGCCAGCATGGAAAACACTTTCTGACACAGAAATTGCAGCCGTTATTACCTATACCCGTAATCACTGGTCCAATAAAGCTAAGCAAAATATCGTTCAACCGGCCGAGATTTTGGCTGCGCGCAAGTAATCGAACTATCAGGAGAATCAGATGAGCACTACTATCGACCACGCACACGGTCACTCTGAAGGCCACGATGCGCATGACCATCATCCGCATGGTTGGCAGCGTTGGCTGTTTGCGACCAATCATAAAGATATAGGCACGTTGTATCTTTGGTTTTCATTCGTCATGTTATTGACTGGTGGTGTTTTAGCACTGGGCATACGCGCTGAACTGTTCAAGCCCGGTTTGCAGTTGTTTGTTCCTGAATTTTTTAATCAGCTCACTACGATGCATGGTCTGATCATGGTGTTCGGCGCGATCATGCCGGCTTTTGTGGGTTTTGCTAACTGGATGATTCCGTTGCAAATCGGCGCGGCCGATATGGCCTTCGCGCGGATGAACAACTTCTCGTTCTGGTTGCTGCCTCCGGCTGCAATTTTGCTGGTGTCGTCTTTCCTGGTTCCGGGCGGCGCAACCGCTGCAGGCTGGACGCTGTATGCGCCGCTGTCTACCCAAATGGGTATCGGTATGGACATGGGTATTTTTGCCATGCATATCATGGGTGCGTCTTCCATCATGGGTTCGATTAACATCATCACCACCATCTTGAACATGCGCGCGCCTGGCATGACGCTGATGAAGATGCCGATGTTCTGCTGGACCTGGCTGATTACGGCTTATCTGCTGATTGCTGTGATGCCTGTGCTGGCTGGTGCCATCACCATGACCCTGACAGATCGTCATTTCGGTACTTCATTCTTTAATGCCGCAGGCGGCGGTGATCCTGTGATGTACCAGCATATTTTCTGGTTCTTCGGTCATCCTGAGGTTTACATCATGATCTTGCCGGCGTTCGGCATTGTTTCCCAGATCATTCCTGCATTCGCTCGTAAGCAGCTGTTTGGTTATGCTTCCATGGTTTATGCGACAGCTTCCATTGCGATTCTGTCCTTCATCGTTTGGGCGCATCACATGTTTTCGACCGGCATGCCTGTAACCAGCCAACTGTTCTTCATGTATGCAACCATGCTGATCGCTGTGCCGACAGGTGTGAAAGTGTTTAACTGGATCGCTACTATGTGGCGTGGTTCCATGACGTTCGAGACGCCGATGTTGTTTGCGATTGGCTTTCTGTTCGTATTCACGATGGGCGGTTTCACTGGTCTGATTCTGGCGATTACGCCAGTTGATATCCAGATGCAAGACACCTACTACGTAGTCGCACATTTCCACTATGTATTGGTAGCAGGCTCACTGTTTGCGCTGTTCGCAGGTTTCTACTACTGGGGTCCTAAGTGGACTGGCTTCATGTACAACGAAGGGCGCGGCAAGTTCCACTTCTGGGCTTCGCTGATCACCTTCAACGTGACCTTCTTCCCTATGCACTTCCTGGGGTTGGCGGGTATGCCACGTCGTTATGCTGACTATGCCGCACAGTTCACCGATTTCAATATGCTTGCGTCTATCGGCGCATTTGGTTTTGGCTTCTCTCAGGTTTACTTCCTGTTTGCAGTCGTGTTGCCAGCAATTCGCGGTGGTGAAAAAGCGGCTGACAAGCCTTGGGAAGGTGCAGAGGGACTGGAATGGACCGTACCTAGCCCGGCTCCTTTCCACACCTTTGAAGTACCACCAACTGTCAAATAATGTTGTGATGCCGGCGGCTGTAAGTCGCCGGCTGACTGGAACCCATGTCTAATCAAAATAAATCTGGCAATAACCTGCGTACCGCTTTGATACTCTTATCAATAGCGGTTATATTTTTTGCTGGTGTAATAATTAAGCAGGGCTTGCTCCGCTAATAATATGGATGCAAAGCAGCAGTTGCGCAAAGAGCGGCTGGGAAAAAATAACGCAAGAATGCTCGGCAAATTAATATTAATTGCTGTGCTGATGTTCGGATTTGGTTATTCATTAGTGCCGTTGTATAAAAAGATATGTGAACTGACCGGCATTAATGTGCTGGCGGTGCAAGAAACAAAAGCAGTGCAGGCTACAAATTCGCAGGTCGATAAAAGTCGTACAGTGACTGTGGAGTTTGACGCTAATACGCAGGGTCCGTGGCGCTTTCGCCCGCTGGTGTCTAGTTTGCAAGTGCACCCAGGCGAGATGGCGCAGGTGGTTTACGAGGTGATCAATACGCAGTCCAGAAGTATGGAAGCGCAGGCGATTCCTAGCTACGCTCCGCAAGAAGCAGCAGCTTATTTTAGTAAGCTGGAATGTTTTTGTTTTAAGCAGCAGGTTCTGGGTGCAAATGAAACCAGGCAGATGCCGGTGAGTTTTTTCATAGATCCAGGGTTGCCGAAAAGCGTAAAGATTATTACTTTGTCTTATACGTTTTTTGAGGTTGGCGGCGGGGCTAAAAAATAAGCGGGCTAAAAAGGCAAAGTAACTATGCAGGAATTGAAAGAGGCAAGTAAGCGCCCCATGTCTTTTGTGGCGACTGTGAAAGCAGTGTTGTGGTCGTTTTTTGGCGTGCGCAAAAAAAGCGCTTATGAAGAAGATACTGCTAGCCTCAACCCTTTGCATGTGATTATTGCCGGTGTGTTGGCTGCAATAATTTTTATTGTGATCTTGGTGTCTGTGGTGAAATTGGTTGTTGCAAAATAAATTATTTGAACATTGTAATCAGGGGATGTAGATGAGCACTCAACAAGGCCAAGCGCCATATTATTACGTACCGAATCCATCAAAATGGCCTGTATTGGCTGGATTGGCTTTGCTGATTACTATGGCAGGTGCCTCAGCATGGGTAAATGGCCTGTCATGGGGTATGCCAGCAAATCTTATCGGCATCTTAGGTTTGATCGCGGTTTTGTATTTCTGGTTTGGCGATGCAATTGCAGAGTCTGAGGGTGGTCTTTACAACGCTCGCATAGACGTTTCCTATCGCTGGAGCATGAGCTGGTTCATCTTCTCGGAAGTGATGTTCTTCGCCGCATTTTTTGGCGCGCTATTTTATGCCCGCAGCATCAGCATGCCTTGGCTAGCTGATCTGGATCATAAATTCCTATGGCCGAATTTCGCTGCTCAATGGGGCAATACGGGTCCGGCTGGCGTGGTGGAGAGTTTTAAAACTATGGGTCCGTTTCCGATCCCGACTATCAATACGGCTTTGTTGTTAACTTCAGGCGTAACACTGACTATTTCGCATCATGCTTTGCGAGCAGGTGACCGCACAAAAACTGCAGTCTGGCTGTTTCTGACAGTTTTACTGGGTGCGATCTTCATGGGCTTTCAGGCTTATGAATACATGCATGCGTATTCAGAGTTGAATTTGAAGCTGACCTCGGGCATTTATGGATCAACATTTTTCATGCTCACCGGCTTTCATGGCTTCCACGTGACCATGGGTGCGATCATGTTGTCAGTAGTTTTGTACCGTGTGCTCAAAGGACATTTCACTGCCGATCATCATTTTGCATTTGAAGGTGCGGCTTGGTATTGGCACTTTGTCGATGTCGTATGGCTGGGTTTGTATGTAGTTGTTTACTGGCTCTAATCAGACCAAGATTTATTTAAGCCGAAAAAGCCGCACTGTGGTGCGGCTTTTTTAATGGTGCAGCGAAATATGAATTTCAGTAAGCAATCCCGGTCGGTTGTATCCAGCCCATCCAGTTTGCGATCAGCAGGAAGATAAAAAGTAGGATGGAAAACCCCACACGCAGAGCCAGCGCATGGACGGTACGATTACTTTTACCTTTGTCGCGCATTAAAAAAACTAATGCAGATGCCAGACTGCCGATGATGAGTAAGAAGGCAATGGCGACGAGAATTTTCATATTAGGCAGATGCGCTGAATTTTTACAAAATCAGTCTGATAAATTTATAAGCAAGGCATCATTGTAATGCGATTGGTCTTTCATTTTCGTTGGATTCCATTCTTCGCCGCCGTTGCAGCCGCGTTGCTTGGTATTGCGTTGGGCAATTGGCACGAACGTCGTGCAGAAGAAAAGCAGGGAATTGAAAAAGCGATGCTGTCGCAGCAAGCACAGCCTGTGCTGCAGCTAAATACGCTGCAGGGCAAAGAAACCTTGCCGGAGTTTCGTCGTGTGGTCGCTGAAGGCGAGTTTATAGCCGGCTGGCCTGTTTATCTGGATAACCGTCCATCGCAGGGGCGCGCAGGTTTTTATTTGCTCATGCCATTGCGCTTACATGGCAGTGAACAAGTTGTCATGGTGGCGCGTGGCTGGTTTCCACGTGACCAGGCGGTGCGAACCAAACTGCCAACGATACCAGTAAAGTCGGGGCAGGTTCGTATAGAAGGGGTAATTCGACACACGGCTGGGCGGGTGTTGAGCTTGGGCCAAGACGTGCCTTTACAGCCTGGTGCCATTGTACAAAATCTCAATCTTGCAGAATTTGGCCGCGCCAGCGGACTGTCACTACAAGATCATATAATCGAACAAACTAATGACACGAATGATCAGTTGGTGCGCGACTGGCCGCGGCCTTCGTTCGGTGTAGACAAGCATCGCGGTTATGCCTTTCAGTGGTATGCATTGGCGGCCACAGCCTTTTTATTTTTTGTACTGACTGGATTTCGACGTGCAAGCAAAACTGACAACACCCGCATCTGAAAATAAAGTGACAACAGGTCGCAAAAGTTTCTGGCCGCTGATACTCGTTATCGCCGCTTGTGCTGCACCTATGATTTTTTCGTATGTGACTTACTACATCATCAAACCGCAGGGCCGCACCAACTATGGCACCTTGCTTGATCCGAGAACTTACCCCATACCACAGCTAGATTTAACAACACTCGAAGGTAAGCCAGCTGCGCTGGATAACTTCAAGGGTAAGTGGATATTCTTGCAATTAGATGCTTCTGAATGTGCCAAAGCGTGTGCAGACAAGCTTTATTACATGCGTCAGCTGCGCCTGACTCAGGGCAAAGAAATGGATCGCATAGAGCGCGTCTGGCTGGTAACAGATAGCGGTCCTATACAAGCTGAGTTATTAAAGAAATATGAGGGGACTAGTGTACTGCGTGCTGATATCAAGCAAATTTCTGCATGGCTACCGACTGAAGATGGCAGCGCTGTCACAGATCATTTTTATATGTTGGATCCGCTGGGTAATCTGATGATGCGCTTTCCTAAAGATCCTGATGCCAACAAAATCAAAAAAGACATAATCAAACTGCTAAAAGCTTCACGCATAGGTTAACGATGTTAATTACGCTTGCGCTAAAAGGGCTGCTGGTCGCGTTAGTGCCAGCGACCATCGTCTATTTGTCGCGGGGTCAGGATAAATATAAAAAGCTGGCTTGGGTCACGGTTTTTTTTACTCTTGATCTGATCGTCTTTGGCGCATTCACGCGCCTGACTGATTCCGGCCTGGGCTGCCCTGACTGGCCGGGATGTTATGGCGAAGCTAATCCATTTCTGGCACATGCAGACATCAGTGCTGCGCAAGCTGCCATGCCTACCGGGCCTGTCACCGTGTTCAAGGCATGGATAGAAATGATTCATCGCTATCTTGCTATGGGTGTAGGCGTGTTGATTATCGCTATGCTAATTATGGGGTGGCGTAATTGGCGCAAATTACGCTTGCCACGCTACGCTCCGCAAATACCATGCATGTTGTTACTGTTTGTCTGCGTCCAGGGTGCATTTGGCGCGTGGACTGTCACGCTAAAACTTCAGCCCATCATAGTGACCACACATCTGTTACTGGGTATGGGCTTACTCGCATTGTTGAGCTGGCATGCTATGCGGCAGACCAGCGTTGAAGTCATCCCTACTTCCGTTGCCCACCTGCGCCTGCCTGCTGCGGCTGCACTCGTTATTTTGTTCATGCAAATTGCGCTCGGTGGCTGGGTCAGTACAAACTACTCTGCATTGGCCTGCGGAGGCATACCTCTATGTCAGGGTGCGTTATTTCCTGATATGGATTTTGAGCACGGATTTACGCTCTGGCGCCATCTTGGTATGACTGCTGCCGGAGACTACTTGCCATTTACGGCGCTAGTAGCAATTCACTGGGTACACCGAAGCTTTGCCATTGTGGCATTGGCTGCAATTGGTTGGCTGGCTTACAAGGCAATGCTTATGGATGGACTAGTCATTGTTGGCAGAGGAATGTTGCTGGTCTTACTTGCACAGATTCTTACTGGCGCTGCAACAGTCTATTTT
Organism: uncultured Burkholderiales bacterium; assembly: GCA_903904635.1. Taxonomy (GTDB): domain Bacteria; phylum Pseudomonadota; class Gammaproteobacteria; order Burkholderiales; family Burkholderiaceae_D; genus Pernthalerella. Next base: position 21,796 of record CAIVDH010000440.1, read on the forward strand.
GACTGGCCGCTACTGTTGGCAGTCATGCATAACGCAGGGGCTGCGCTGCTAGTGCTGTTACTCATCGTGTTAAACTATAAGGTCTCTCTCAATGGAGTATCTGCTGTTGCCGATGTCCGGCCTGGCTAGTGCTCCGCACCACCCAAACCCATGACCACGTTAGCCATCCAACCCAACCGGATTGCCCAATACTGGGCACTGACCAAGCCGCGCGTCACGCAGCTGGCTGTATTTTGTGCTGTCATAGGCATGTTTCTGGCTACCCCGGGATTACCGGACTGGCGCTTGCTAATCTCAGCGACGATAGGCATTTGGTTATTGGCCGGTGCTGCATTTGCAGTTAACTGCCTGGTTGAACGCGAAATTGATTCACGCATGGCGCGCACGGCGCGCCGTCCTATGGCGATGGGCGAAATCAGCGTACAACAGACCTTGCTTTTTTCAGGTGTCATAGGCGGGCTGGGTATGTGGGTACTGTATAACCTCGTCAATCCACTGACCATGTGGCTGACCTTCGCGACCTTTGTCGGTTATGCCGTTATTTACACCATCATCCTGAAGCCTGCAACGCCTCAAAATATTGTCATCGGCGGCTTGTCTGGCGCGATGCCACCGGCACTGGGCTGGGCGGCAATTGCTAATGATGTGCCTATGCAGGCATGGATACTGGTGTTGATTATTTTCGTATGGACGCCGCCGCATTTCTGGGTGCTGGCATTGTATCGACGTGATGATTATGCAAAATCAGGTTTGCCCATGCTGCCTATTACGCATGGGTTGGAATTTACGCAGTTCCAGATCTGGCTGTACACCATCGTATTGGTCGCAACTTCCGTCATGCCCTTTGCCGTTCGCATGAGCGGCCTGATTTATCTGGTTAGCGCCAGTGTGTTGGGTGCAATTTATATTTGGTATTCATGGCGTATTTATAAGCACTACACAGATTTGATCGCGCGCAAGGCATTTAAATATTCCATTATTTATTTGTCTCTGCTGTTTGCGGCGCTACTCATCGATCATTATTTTTTCTTCTGATCATGCGTTTAATCTTCGTTATGTTGTTGTCGTTGCTGTTAATTTCTTGCGGCGATAAACCGGGGCCGTCCATACCGAAGGTGGCCTTTGCCAATACTGACATCACTGGCCTGAATTATGCCAAAGAGTTGGCGCTGCAAGACGCCACGGGTAAGTTGCGCACCCTGGCTGAATTCAAAGGTAAAGTTGTATTGGTATTTTTTGGTTTTACGCACTGCCCTGATGTGTGCCCCACAACCTTATCTGAAATGGCTGGTGTGATGCAAACGCTAGGTGCAGATGCTCAACGTCTGCAAGTGTTGTTCGTCACAGTTGACCCTGAGCGTGATACGCCTGAGCTGCTCGGGCGCTATGTGCCGGCGTTTCATCCTAGCTTCATAGGGTTGTCGGGAGACAAAGCGCAAACCGCGGCAGTGATTAGTGAGTTCAAATTATTTGTGGAAAAAGTGCCGTCTAAAACGGGTGGCAGTTACACCATTGATCACACTGCAGGTAGTTATGTGTTTGATCCAGAGGGGCGAATCAGATTATTCATTCGCCATGGACAGGGCCCGGAGCCGATATTGTGGGATATACGCGCTTTATTGTCGGGTAGCTAGATTAGCCTTGATCTGAATACTCTGACCTGCACATAAAAAAGCGTCCGCTAAATTTTGTGGACGCTTTTTTTTGGCAAAACAACTTACCGCAATGTTACGCGTAAGCGGCTAATGCCTCTTTCATTTTCTTGAGTGCGGAAACTTCAATTTGCCTTATGCGTTCAGCAGACACACCAAACTCAGCGGCCAGCTCATGCAGCGTCGCACCTGAGCCATCATCATTTGCCAACCAGCGGGACTCTACAATGCGGCGTGAACGTGCATCAAGTTTGGCCAATGCAGATTCCAATCCTTCGGACTGAAGCAGATCGAAGCGGCGCGCAGCTATTACCTTGGTTGGTTCAGCAAGGTCAGATGATAAATAGCCTATAGGAGAAAATTTATCGTCATCATCATCCGTAGAAGATTCCAATGCAATGTCACGACCGGACATGCGCATTTCCATTTCAACGACTTCTTCGCGTTTTACATTCAGCGTTTTTGCCAGCGAATTAACCTGCTCCGGCGTCATCGCATCGAGACCGGTTTTGTGGCTGCGCAGATTAAAAAATAACTTGCGCTGTGCCTTGGTCGTGGCCAGCTTCACCATGCGCCAATTGCGCAAAATATATTCATGTATCTCAGCCTTGATCCAGTGCATTGCGTAAGACACCAGACGCACACCCTGATCGGGATCAAATCGTTTTACCGCTTTCATCAGGCCGATATTGCCTTCCTGTATCAGGTCAGCATGCGGTAATCCATAACCCAGATAACCGCGAGCGATGGAAACCACCAATCGCAGATGCGACAAAATCAAAGATTGCGCAGCGGCCAGATCGCCGTGCTCGCGCAATTTACGAGCGAAAGAAATCTCTTCTTCCTGCGTTAGCATAGGCAAGCGGTTTACGGCTGAAATATAGGCATCAATATTGCCAAGATTGCCAGAAAAACCCAGCGCCAGCGCCTGTGGACCAGTCGGCACTAAGGCTGACGATACGGACGAAGCGGTCATTGATTCTCCTAAGTTTAGAGCGTATAAAAAGCTGATTTAGGGCCAAAAAGAGTCATAAATCATCAATTTCCAATATTAGCACTCTCTGACTCAGAGTGCTAATTTGCGGCATTTCTAGGTCGAAATCCAATATTATCAAAGTAATAATATTCTTGCTTGTACCGCCAAGATAAAAAAGCTGCCAGCTTTATTGGCGCTTATATAAGACCAGTTTAGATCTGATCAGTTGCCCGCAAAGCGCGCCCTACAGAAAGAGCGGCGCCCAGCATGCCTAGTCCGGTACTCGAAAGCAGTAATAACGCGGCGGAGGTCAATGCTAGCGGTTGCAGTGTGAAAGTGGATCCGTAAGACTGAGCCAGCTCTATGATGGAGCCATTAAGTAATGTAAGGCCGAGCAGAACAATTAGTAGCGATAAACCACCAGCTATCAAACCCAACATCGCGCCGGTGTAATAAAACGGTCTAGCAACATAAGCATCAGTTGCACCCAACATTTGTGAAACATGAATTTCTTCGCTGTGAGTGACTATCTGCAGCCGTATCGTATTAAACACGACTGCCACGACCACGCCACATAGCGTAGCCGATAATATCCAGAGCAGGGTGCCAGCTAATTGCAGCAATGCGGCCAGTCGCTTTACCCAGACGGTATCGAGTTGTACGGTTTCAACCGACTCTAGCTGCCGAATATTTTCTGCCAGTTTTTCTATGCGCGCTGCAGTACCGGGTTCGCCGGTATTGGCCAGCCGCAGCACGTAAGCGTCTGGCAGCGGGTTACTGCCCAGTGTGCTGACCACATCAGATAAGCCGGCCTGTATTTTCATATTAGCTAATGCAGTTTCGCGCGGAATAAATTCTAGTTTGGTCGAAACATCGCTAGTTTGGGCCAATTTGCGCAACGTGGCAGCCATTGCAGCTGCGCGCTCACGAGACAGATCGGGTGATAAAAATACGGCGATCTCTGGTTCAATCACCAACTGCCGCGAAATTGGTCTGACGTTGTCGATTAATGTCAGACCCGCCACAGGCAAGACCAGCGCAAGAGCAATCACCAACACATTAAAACTAAAGCTCAGCGGCGCATGAAGTATGCGGCTGC
>CAIVDH010000441.1 GCA_903904635.1 uncultured Burkholderiales bacterium
GATATGACAAGCTTCATTACCGTTAGTGGAGACGATCGCAGAATGGCCGCCCTTAGTCACCGATAAAAAATGATGTGGCTGTGACGCCGCCTTGATCGCATCAACAGCGATCTTGATATTGCCATCTGTGCCGTTTTTAAAACCTACCGGGCAGGATAGTCCAGATGCCAACTCTCGATGCACTTGTGATTCCGTCGTACGGGCACCGATTGCGCCCCAGGTGATCAGGTCAGCGATATATTGCGGGCTGATCACATCCAAAAATTCGGTACCCGCAGGCAGGCCGAGTTCGTTTATATTCATCAGCAATTCACGCGCTATACGCAAGCCATCATTGATGCGAAAGCTGTTATCCAAAAAAGGATCGTTGATCAATCCTTTCCAGCCAACTGTAGTGCGTGGTTTTTCAAAATACACACGCATGACGATTTCAAGCTCGCCTTTGAAACGCACACGTTCTTTTACCAGTCGCGCTGCATACTCCATCGCTGCTTTGGTGTCATGAATAGAGCAAGGGCCTATTACCACCATCATGCGGTCGTCCTGCCCGTGCAAAATATTATGCAGCGCAGCGCGTGAATCGGCTGTTACGCTCGCAATATGTTCAGAGCAGGGAAATTCCCGGATCAGGTGCGACGGTGGCGTCAGTTCCTTCAATTCTCGAATCCTCAGGTCATCGGTGCGGGGCATGGCTTCTCCAGGAACAGTTATCTTTAAATTAAAAAAACCGCCATTCCTGGCGGTTTTTAAGAATTTCGGTTTGTCTCGTTTTTACTTTTACGTGAACTTACCGCTTCTCCACCGCCGCTGGGCTGGAATAGCTAAAGTGCGTATAAAAATAAAAACAGAGACAAGTCATGTTGATCGATTCAAAGTGAAATCAAATACAAGATTTGGATAGTGCTATAAATCAGCGATTTTAGCAAGCCAGCATAGCAATATGTCAACTCAGAACTTGTTTCAGCCTATCGAGTGCAAGTGCGAACAACTTATGCTGTGCCACCTACTGTCATACCTTCTATGCGCAAAGTAGGCTGGCCCACACCTACAGGCACACTCTGCCCTTCTTTACCGCATACACCCACTCCCGGATCGAGTTTCAAATCACGGCCTATCATGGTCACGCGATTCAATACATCCGGACCATTGCCGATCAACGTGGCGCCTTTAACGGGATAGGTAAGCTTGCCATCTTCTATCATCCAGGCTTCGCTGGCTGAAAATACAAATTTACCGTTCGTGATGTCCACCTGACCGCCACCAAAATTACTCGCATAAAGACCGTTTTTGACGGAGGCCAATATCTCAGCAGGATCACGATCGCCGGCCAACATATAGGTGTTGGTCATGCGTGGCATAGGCAGATGCGCAAATGATTCACGACGGGCGTTACCGGTGACGGGCATTTTCATCAGGCGGGCATTTAGCGTGTCTTGTATATAACCAGCAAGGATGCCGTCTTCTATCAAAGTCGTGCACTGCGTCGGGTTACCTTCATCATCGATATTGAGAGAGCCGCGACGATCCGCGATGGTGCCGTCATCAACGACTGTGACACCTTTGGCGGCAACCCGCTCACCAATGCGTCCGGAAAATGCGCTGGAGCCTTTGCGATTGAAATCGCCTTCAAGACCATGACCAATCGCTTCATGCAACAAAATACCGGGCCAGCCTGGTCCTAATACCACCGTCATCGGGCCTGCAGGTGCAGGACGCGCATCCAGATTAACTAATGCCGAAGCGACTGCCTCACTGGCGTATTTTTCCAGTAGTTCATCGGTAAAGTAAGAATAATCATAACGACCACCGCCGCCAGCACTACCTGACTCACGTCGGCCGTTTTGTTCTGCAATTACATTCAAAGAAAGTCTGACCAGCGGCCTGATATCAGCGGCGATAACACCATCACTACGCACCACCAGCACCACATCATATTCACCAGACAGACCTGCCATTACCTGGGACACACGCGGGTCCTTGGCACGCGCAATGCGCTCGAGTTTTTCTACCAGTTTAACTTTAGCGGTGGCATCAAGCGAGGCCAAGGGATCATGTGGCAGATACAAGGCACGTGCGCCACCAGTGGTAATGCCGGAAGCGACTTTTATGCGTCCGGATCCCTGACGCGCGATGGTACGCGTTGCCGCAGCCGCTTCTAACAGCGCGCGCTCCGAGATTTCATCCGAATAGGAAAAGGCCGTCTTATCTCCCGAAACCGCTCGCACACCCACGCCCTGATCAATGGAAAAACTTCCCGTCTTGACAATACCTTCTTCCAGACTCCAGCTTTCGCTACGCGTGAACTGAAAATATAAATCTGCATAATCAATGCGATGCGTGAAGATAGAACCCAAAGTCTTTAACAAATGGCTTTCATCCAGACCGTATGGGGTCAATAGTATGTCTCTGGCGGTGCGCTGGGTTTGCAGATTAGGTTCGAATAACTTCATGGTTTTGGCAGGTAAGGATAGGATTGACGAGATGGGCATTAACTGAACACAAAATCATACTGGATTACGACAACTCCCGCTTGTTATATAGGGATTCAGGAAGAGGTCAATTTCCTGTGCTTTAACGCAGGCAAACTCATTCTGACTTCCTCCAGCTGCGTAGCATCAATCTGGCCCAACACAACGCCTTCACCTTCAGCATGTTGAGCACAAATCTCACCCCACGGGTCAACCAGCATACTGTGACCCCAGGTACGGCGGCCATTTTTATGCAGGCCGCCTTGCGCTGCCGCTAATACAAAACATTGATTTTCAATGGCACGCGCCCGCAATAAAATTTCCCAATGCGCACGACCCGTGGTGTACGTGAACGCAGCAGGCACTACCATCAGCGTGCATTCGCCCATAGCGCGGTACAACTCCGGAAATCGCAAGTCATAGCAAATGGAAAGCCCAATGCGGCCCAGCGGGGTCTCCAGCGTGACGACATCTGCACCAGCAGAAATTGTGCGCGATTCATCATAGGATTCTTCGCCACGGGTAAATCCGAATAAATGCATTTTGTCATACCGCGCCGCCAACTTGCCGTTAGGACCGTATGCCAATATGGTATTTAACACCTTACCCGACTCAGAAGAAATCAGCGGCACTGTGCCGCCTATCAGCCATACCCCGAATTGGCTAGCCATGTCGGACATAAATTCTTGCAGTGGCCCCGAGCC
>CAIVDH010000442.1 GCA_903904635.1 uncultured Burkholderiales bacterium
CTCCGAAGATAACGACATCACTATTGTTGATCTGGATGGCAAAAAACTCAAAGATCTCGCTGATAAATATGATTTGCGCACGGTGACAGGCAATGCTGCCCATCCTTCAGTGTTGATAGATGCGGGTATTCAAGATTGTGAGTTATTAATTGCAGTGACTGAGGTTGATGAAATCAACATGCTTTCATGCAAAATCGCATCAGCTATTTTTGGTGTGCCCAATCGGATTGCACGTATACGCTCGACAGAATATTTGCGAGATGATCGCTTGGCGAGTGCAGAACTGTTTGATATTAACCATGTAATTTGTCCGGAGCAGGTACTGACGGATTATCTGCTACGTCTGGTGGAATTTCCCGAGGCTTTGCAGGTACTGGATTTCGCGCATGGCAAAGTTTGTTTGTCTGTTATTCGTGCGCGTCATGACGGACTCTTAGTTGGCCATCCGATATCCGATCTTCCCAAGCATTTACCAAATGTTGATGCCCGTATCGTTGCGATTTTTCGCAAGGATGGCGGGGTGCGCCCTGATGGCCAGACTATTGTGCGTGAGGGTGATGAAGTATTTTTCTTATCTGAGACCGGCGATATGCGACGCGTAATGAAGGAGTTACGCAAAATGGACAGGCCAGTACATCGCGTAATGATTGCCGGTGGTAGCGATATCGGCTACAGACTGGCTTTAGTGCTAGAAAAAAATCACAGAGTAAAACTAATTGAACGCAAAGAGTCCCGCGCAAAAGAGCTCGCTTCCTTGCTAGATGAAACCCTAGTTTTGCGTGGCGCAGAAAATGATCATGAATTGCTCAGCGCAGAAAATATTGATGAGGTCGATCTCTTTGTCGCAGCCACTGGTGATGATGAGCGCAACATCATTGCCTCTTTGCTGGCAAAACGATTAGGTGCCCGACGTGTAGTGGCATTGATTCATCAGAGTGCTTATGTTGCATTGCTTGAAGAGAGCAACATCGATATTGTGATTGGCCTGGCTGACACAACCATAGGCAGTATTTTGTCGCACGTGCGTCGGGCTGATGTCGACAAGGTACACAGTTTGCGGCGTGGCGCCTGTGAGGCGTTAGAGGTGATAGTGCACGGTGACCGATCTACCAGTCAATGCGTGGGCAGACGGGTTGATGAGATTAATTGGCCAGATGAGGCTTTGCTGGGAGCAATCGTGCGCGGTGATCGGGTGATCATGGCACATCATGGTGAAGTGATCGAAGCAGAAGACCATTTGCTGATTTTTGTGTCAGACAAAAAAGTCATTCCCCGTATCGAGAGGCTAATGCAAGTTAGCGGATTATTTATTTAATGCGGACAGGATAAAACTATGGTTCGCATTAACGCAGTATTGCATGTGCTGTCATTCATGATACTCATGATGGCAGGTTTGATGTCGATACCCTGGGCCATATCATTAATTAATAATGATGGCGCTGCGCGTAGTTTTCAATTGTCAATTGGTCTGGTCTTGATGATTGGCTATGTTACCTGGCGTATGACTCGCCGGCGTGTCAAGGAACTTGAATTACAGGTTCGCGATGGTTTTTTACTGGCAGCACTGACTTGGGCGGTATTGCCGGCAGTGGGTACATTCCCGCTGCTGTTTCAATTGGATGGCATGAGTTTTACTGATGCGTATTTCGAGATGATGTCTGGTCTTACAACCACGGGTGCGACAGTACTTTCGGGTCTGGATAAATTACCTGTCTCGATAAATTTTTGGCGCTGCTTTCTTGAATGGATAGGTGGCATGGGGGTAGTGGTTTTGGCCGTTGCGATTCTGCCTATGTTGGGCGTAGGTGGAAGGCAGGCCTTTAAGGCGGAAACGCCTGGCCCTATGAAAGACGCCCAGATGACTTCGCGTATTCAACACACCGCGCGAGGATTGTGGCTGATATATGTCTGCATTA
>CAIVDH010000443.1 GCA_903904635.1 uncultured Burkholderiales bacterium
AAAAAAGGGGACTTACGTCCCCTTTTTTTATTTATGACTAATTAAATAATTTTGCATCGGTAGCTCTCCCACCGAATACCATTGATTTTGATCTTGTTTAAAACGACGCCATGGATCGAGAATTTTCTTAAACTTCGGATTTTTTGCAGCCTCCTCATCAATTACCTCCATCGCCGCTTTGTAACAGGCATCCATGATGGGCTTAGAAAAACTACGCAACTTCACACCATTTTTCATCAAACGTGCCAAAGCGCCAGGGTTGCGCGCATCGTACATAGCTTGCATCGTAACGTGAGTCTCATAGGTTGCCACCTCTAGTGCAGCCTGATAATCTTTGGGCAGCTTTTCCCATTCCTTAATGCCCACATAAAAAGACATTTGTGCACTTGCTTCCCACCAGCCTGGTGCGTAATAAAACGGCGCCACTTTATTAAAACCTAGCTTTTCATCATCATAGGGGCCTATCCATTCAGCGGCATCTATCGTTCCTTTTTCTAATGCCGGATAAATATCACCGCCTGCAATTTGTTGTGGCACTACGCCAAGACGTTGCAAAACACGGCCACCAAACCCACCTACACGCATTTTCAATCCACTCAAATCTTCCGGCGTATTCACTTCCTTGCGGAACCAGCCACCCATCTGACATCCTGTATTACCACCAGCGAAATTCATAATGCCGTAGTCACGGAAAAACTCACGCAGTAGTTGTTTGCCACCACCCTGGTCCATCCACGCACTCTGCTGGCGTGCAGTCAGGCCAAATGGAATACTTGTATCAAAAGCAAAGGTAGCGTCTTTACCAAAGTAATAGTAAGAAGCACTATGACCAATTTCGACCGTCCCAGCTTGAACAGCATCCATCACTTGCAAAGCAGGTACGATCTCACCTGCGGGAAAAGTACGAATATTGAATTTACCGTCTGTAAGCTGCGCAACACGCTTACTCAAAATTTCAGCAGCACCATAAATTGTATCGAGTGACTTAGGAAAACTCGAAGCCAGCCGCCAATTAATAGTTGGATTTGATTGTGCAATAGCAGGTGCAGCAATTGCACCCACTGCCATACCTGCTGCGGCTTTCTTAATGAACGCACGACGTTCCATAAATTGTCTCCTGTTTGCAGTTTTTTCATGATTGTGAAATTTGAAAAAATTCACACACTTAGTGGTAACAAATGGCGTTACTACATTTGCAATTTTATGAGCGGCATTCGATTAACAGCAATACCAAATTGATGGGGGTTAGTTGAGTGTTGTTTATACGCAGTACCTGCAACATTTCTCACTGATAAATCAAAATTTCTTTGCGATATCAAGCGAAAAACCGGTGAAGTATTAATGTTGTAAAACTGCGTCAGTTTTATTTAGAATTACTTCTAAAAATTAATAAGTATATTTTTCGTAGAATATTTCTTTCTGACGTTACAGAAAAATTTCTACAGATTTTTTGCGCCACATCATTTTTCAAATGGTTGTGGGCCTAAATTGAAAAGCCCAAAACACCACAATAAAATGTATGTGTTTTGGGCTATCGGGGAAATACACAATTCCAATTACAGAATTTATTAACAGGAAGAAATATAAATTACGCGTCAACCTATAAATATCTTTCAATCTTTCTATTTCAGCCGCCTGCGACTGTCATGTTAGCGATAAGAATAGATCCAGTCTGCTTGGTACCACGAGTCAGCGTATCAGAACCAATCGCAACAATATCTCTGAACATATCTTTCATATTGCCAGCAATGGTAATTTCCTCAACCGGATACTGGATCACACCGCGCTCGACCCAGTAGCCTGACGCACCACGTGAATAGTCACCCGTCACATAATTCACACCCTGCCCCATCAATTCAGTAACCAATAAACCCGTATCCATTTTTTTCAGCATTTGCTTAAAACTATCTGCGGGCTTGGTAAGTGAAGAGGTAATGCGCATGTTATGTGATCCGCCAGCATTGCCGGTCGTCTTCATACCCAGCTTGCGCGCAGAATAGCTAGACAAAAAGTAACCCTGTACGACTCCATTTTTGACCACATCACGTCTTTGTGTTCGCACACCTTCTTCATCAAATGGTGCAGACCCAACTGCGCCGATTAGATGCGGCTCCTCAACAATCTGAATATCGGAACCGAAAACAGCAGTACCAATTGAATCAGGTAAAAAAGTAGATTTGCGATACAGCGAGCCACCTGAGACCGCTTGTACAAATGCACCAAGCAGGCCCGTTGCAAGCGGCGCTTCAAACAAAACAGGGCATTTGCGGGTATCAAGCTTGCGCGCATGCAGACGCGACAATGCGCGCTCGGCAGCATATTTACCTATCGCTTCAGGCTTGGCTAGTTTGGTTGGATTGCGGTCCGAGGAATACCAGTCATCGCGTTGCATGTTCGCGCCCTTGCCAGCAATCGGTGAAACCGCAATCGAATGCCGCGAATAGGGATAGCCACCCATGAATCCGCGTGAATTAGCCATAACGAAATGAGATTGCTGAACATGCACGCTCCCACCTTCACTATTGGTGATGCGTTTATCCACATCAAAAGCAGCCGTCTCTGCTCTCAGCGCCAGCTCGACAGCTTGCTCAGCTGACAACAACCAGGGATAACATAACTTCAAATCACGCGGCGACGTCTCCAGCAAATCTTCTTCCGGCAGGCCAGCGCAATCATCTTCAGCGGTAAAGCGCGCAATGTTATAGGCAGCATCGACCGTGTCGCGCAGAGAACGCTCGGAAAAATCTGAGGTACTTGCATTACCGCGGCGTATAGCCGGGGCTTTGCCAAGGTAAACCGTAACGCCTATGCCCTTATCTTTATTCTGTTCTATGGTCTCAACCTGACCTTTACGTACCGTCACAGATAAACCGTCACCCTCGCTAATCTCAACGACTGCGTCAGATGCCCCTTTTTCTTGTGCAAATCGCAAAACATCACGGGCAATCTGTCTTAACTGGTCCTGACTATGGCTAAAAATGGCTTTGTTCATGTTGAGGTTCTTCGAATAGGGGTCAAAGGGGTTATGATAGCAGCCGTTTAGAG